>DASZOE010000379.1:0-6429 GCA_035550945.1 Acidimicrobiales bacterium | reverse complement strand
TGGCCCGCCGGCCCCGCCGCGAGCCGGCCGGCGAGGAGGCGGAGGCGCCACCGGCCGGGGCCGGATCGGAGGCGGCGTGACCGTGGACGACAGCTGGTACCTGCTGCTCTCCGCCCTGCTGTTCACCATCGGCGCCTCCGGGCTGCTCGTCCGGCGCAACCCGCTGGTGATGTTCATGTGCGTCGAGCTCATGCTCAACGCCGTCAACCTCACTTTCGTCACCTACTCGCGGATGCTCAACGACATCGGCGGCCAGTCGGTGGTGTTCTTCGTGCTCGTGGTCGCCGCCGCCGAGGTGGTCGTGGGCCTGGGCATCATCGTCTCCATCTTCCGGCGCCGGCCCGAGGCCACCGCCGACGACGCGTCTCTCTTGAAGGGCTGACGCGTGCTCGACGCCGTCTGGCTGATCCCTGCGCTCCCGCTGGCCGGCTTCCTGATCCTGCTCGTCGCCGGCCGCCGCCTCGGCGATCCTCTGGCCGGATGGCTGGCCACGACGATGGTGGGCGCCGCCTTCGTGGCCACGGTGCTCGTGTTCTTCGAGCTCCTCGGCGAGGACGCCGAGCACCGGTCGGTCGTCCACCACCTGTTCGAGTGGATCCCGGTCGGCGGGCTCCAGGTGGAGGTGGGTTTCCTCGCCGATCCCCTGTCGGTGACGATGGCCCTCTTCGTCACCGGCGTCGGCACGCTCATCCACCTGTACTCGATCGGCTACATGCACGGCGACGAGGGCTACCACCGGTACTTCGTCTACCTGAACTTGTTCGCCTTCTCGATGCTGGTGCTCGTGCTCTCCAGCAGCTTCCTGTTCACGTTCCTGGGCTGGGAGGGCGTGGGGGCCTGCTCGTACCTCCTCATCTCGTTCTGGTTCGAGCGCCGGGCCGCCCCCGCCGCGGGCCAGAAGGCGTTCGTCACCAACCGGGTCGGCGACTTCGGGTTCATGGTGGCCATGTTCCTGATCTTCGCGACCTTCGGGACCCTCGAGTACACCGAGGTCCTCGAGGGGGCGGGCCTCGTCCCCGAGGTGACGGTCACCGCCATCGTCCTCCTGCTGTTCCTGGGGGCGATCGGCAAGTCGGCCCAGCTCCCGCTCTACGTCTGGCTCCCCGACGCCATGGAGGGCCCCACCCCGGTGTCGGCGCTGATCCACGCCGCCACCATGGTCACCGCCGGGGTGTTCCTCATGGTGCGCGTGAACCCGTTGCTGGCCGAGGCGCCCGACGCCGCCACGCTCATCGCCTGGGTCGGGGTCGCCACCGCCTTCTTCGCGGCCACCATCGCCTGCGCCCAGGACGACATCAAGCGGGTTCTCGCCTACTCGACCATCTCCCAGCTGGGCTACATGTTCCTCGCCGTGGGCGCGGGCGCCTACGTGGCCGCCGTCTTCCACATGGTCACCCACGCCTTCTTCAAGGCCCTCCTCTTCCTCGGCGCCGGGTCGGTGATGCACGGGCTCCACGACGAGCAGGACATGAAGCGCATGGGGGGCCTCAAGCGGTGGATGCCGATCACCTCGGCCACCTTCATCGTCGCCTGGCTGGCCATCGCCGGCGTCCCGCCCTTCTCGGGGTTCTGGTCGAAGGACGACATCCTCCTCAACGCCTGGGACAAGTCGACGGCGCTGTGGGCCCTGGGCCTGGTCACCGCCCTGCTCACCGCCTACTACATGAGCCGCCAGGTGTTCCTCGTCTTCTTCGGTGAGGAGCGCTGGCGCTGGGCGGCCGCGGCCGGCTCCGTGCCCGAACGGAGCGGCGGCGCCCACGGCGACTTCCGGCCCCACGAGTCGCCGTGGACCATGGCCCTCCCGCTCGTGCTCCTGGCCGCCCTCTCCTTCGTCGGCGGAGGGATCAACCTGCCCTTCAAGGGCTTTCACCAGCTCGAGGGCTGGCTCCACCCCGTGGTGGAGCACGGCCTCCGCGAGCTGCACCTGTCGGGCGAGACCAAGGTCGGGCTTGCCGCCGCCGCGATCGCGGCCAGCCTCCTCGGCCTCGCCGTCGCCGCCGTCGTCTTCCTCGTCCGGCGCCGCCAGGACGCCCTCCAGCCCGCCGTCCTGCGCAAGGCCTGGGGCGTCGACGCCCTCTACTCGGCGGTCATCGAGACGCCCGGCCGCCTGCTCTCGGCGTTCAGCGCCTTCGTCGTGGACCAGAAGGTCATCGACGGGGCCGTGAACGGGGTGGCCGCTCTGGTCCGGGCGGGAGGGTCTCGCCTGCGGGCCGTGCAGTCGGGCTACGTGCGCAACTACGCGCTCGCCGTCGCCTCCGGGGCCGCGCTCGTCCTGGGCTACGTCGTGGTGAGGGGCGGGGGCTAGGCCGGTGGACGACTTCCCGTACCTCACCACCCTCGTCATGCTGCCCGCGGTCGGCGCCGCGGCGGTGACCCTCGTGCCCGGCAGCCGGGAGAAGGCCGTCAAGGCCGTGGGCCTCCTCTTCGCCCTGGCCGCGGCGGTGGTCGCAGTGGCCGTGCTCATCGAGTTCGACACCGGCCGGGGCAGCTTCCAGCTCGTCTCCGAGCACTCGTGGATCAAGGCGTGGGGCATCTCGTGGAAACTCGGCGTCGACGGGATCTCGCTCTTCCTCGTCCTCCTCAGCGCCCTGCTGTTCCCGATCGCCATCGCCGGGCCCGAGGTCCACCGTGACCCGAAGGGCTACGTGGCGTGGATGCTGCTCCTCGAGGCCGGCTGCCTCGGCGTCTTCCTCGCCCTCGACCTCTTCCTCTTCTTCCTGTTCTGGGAGGTCGTCCTCGTGCCCATGTACTTCCTGATCGGGGGTTGGGGCTACGAGCGACGGGTCTACGCCGCCCTCAAGTTCTTCCTGTACACGATGCTCGGCTCCGCCCTGATGCTCGTGGCCATCCTGGCCCTGGTCTTCCTGCACCAGAGCGCCACCGACACCCTCACGTTCGACCTGGTCGCCCTCGGGCGCGACCAGTCGCTGGCAGAGAACACGGCGCGCTGGCTCTTCCTCGCCTTCGCGGCGTCATTCGCCATCAAGGTCCCCGTCTTCCCCCTGCACACCTGGCTGCCCGACGCCCACACCGAGGCGCCCACGGGAGGATCGGTGATCCTGGCCGGAGTGCTGCTGAAGCTCGGCACCTACGGCTTCGTGCGCTTCGGGCTGTACCTCTTCCCCGAGGCGGTGGTCGACCTCGCGCCGCTGTTCCTCACCCTCGGCGTCATCGGGATCATCTACGGGGCGCTGGTGGCGATCGTCCAGCACGACCTCAAGCGCCTGGTGGCGTACTCGTCGGTGGCCCACCTGGGCTTCATCGTGCTGGGGATCTTCGGCCTCAGCAGCCAGGGCCTCCAGGGTGGCGTGCTGCAGATGGTGAACCACGGGATCTCCACCGGCGCGCTGTTCCTCCTGGTGGGGATGATCTACGAGCGCCGTCACACTCGGGAGATCGCCGAGCTGGGGGGCATCCAGAAGGCCGCGCCGGTGTTCGCCGGCGTCTTCATGGTCGTGATGCTGTCGTCCATCGGGCTGCCCGGTCTCAACGGCTTCGTCGGGGAGTTCCTCGTGCTCGTCGGCACGTTCGTCACCCACCGGTGGTGGGCGGTCGTGGCCACCGCAGGCGTGATCCTCGCCGCCATCTACCTCCTCTGGGCCTACCAGCGGGTGTTCCACGGCCAGGCCGAGGGCGCCAACGCCACGTTCCCGGAGATGACCATGCGCGAGAAGGTGGTCATGGCCCCCCTCGTCGTGCTGATCGTGTTCCTCGGCGTCTACCCCAAGCCCGTCCTCGATCGCATCGGCCCGTCGGTCAGCGACCTCGTCCGCCACGTCGAGGAGCGCACGGACTACCGGCAGCCGCCGGTGGCCGCCGAGCCGACGCACGGATCCCACGACCCGGCGCTCGCCACCGAGCCCGCGGCCGGGGAGCACGAGTAGCGCCATGCCCCCGCTCGAGACGCCGTCGATCGCATGGAGCCTGATCTCTCCGCAGCTGATCCTGATCGGCGGCGCCCTCGCCCTCCTCTTCGTCGGTACGTTCCTCCGGGGCTACCGGATCGGGAGCGCGTACTCGGCGTTCACCGTGGTGACAGGGCTGGCGGCCATCGTCGCCAGCGCCTTCATCTGGAAGCGGGTGAGCGGCGGGCACGGCGAGGCCCAGCCCGCGGTCGCCGACGCCCTGGTGGTCGACGGCTTCAGCGTCTTCTTCACCATCGTCATCTGCTGCGCGGTCGTCGTCGGTGCCCTCCTCGCCGACGACTATCTGCGCCGTGAGCGCCTGCCCGGCCCCGAGTTCTACGTGCTCATGCTCCTGTCGGCCTCGGGCGGCGTGTTCATGGCCGCGGCCAACGACCTCATCGTCGTCTTCCTCGGTCTGGAGATCCTGTCCATCGCCCTGTACGTGCTCGCCGGGTACCACCGCCGCCGCGGGCAGTCCCAGGAGGCGGCCATCAAGTACTTCGTGCTCGGCGCCTTCTCGTCCGCCTTCTTCCTCTACGGCGTGGCCCTCACCTACGGGGCCACGGGGTCCACCAACCTCGGGAGCATCGCGAGCTTCCTGCGCGATCAGACCCTCACCGAGGGCGTCCTCCTCGGCGGGATCGCCTTCCTGATCGTGGGCCTCGGGTTCAAGGTGGCGGCCGTCCCGTTCCACATGTGGACCCCCGACGTCTACCAGGGGGCGCCCACGCCGGTCACCGGCTTCATGGCCGCCGCGGCCAAGGCTGCCGGCTTCGCCGCCCTGCTGCGCATCTTCTTCTCGACGTTCGGCACGAACCGCCTCGACTGGGAGCCCATCGTGTGGGCCCTCGCCGTCCTGTCGCTCCTGGTCGGCTCCGTCCTGGCCGTGGTCCAGACCGACGTCAAGCGCATGCTCGCCTACTCGTCGATCGCCCACGCCGGCTACGTGCTGGTGGGGCTGCAGGCGGCCAACGACCGGGGGATCGCAGGGGCGCTCTTCTACCTCCTGGCCTACACGTTCATGATCCTCGGGAGCTTCGGCGTGGCCACCCTGGTGGGGCGGCGGGGCGACGAGCGCCACCACCTCGACTCCTACCGGGGCCTGGCCCGCAGCCGCCCGGTGCTGGCCTTCACCTTCACCGTCTTCCTGCTGGCCCAGGCGGGCGTGCCGTTCACGTCGGGCTTCCTGGCCAAGTTCTACGTCATCGGGGCCGCGGTGGAGAGCCAGTCGTACGCCCTGGCGATCATCGCCATGGTGGCCGCCGTCATCGCCGCCTTCTTCTACCTGCGGGTCATCGTGGTGATGTACATGGCCGAGGAGGACGGCCAGGCGGAGCTGCCACGGGTGGCCGTCCCCACGGGGGCCGGCATCGCCCTCTTCCTCTCCCTCGGCTTCACCGTGGTCGTCGGCTTCCTGCCGCAGTACGTCTTCGACTTCGCCCGCCACGCCACGATCCTGCACCTGTAGGGCCAGGGCCCCGGCGTTCCGGCGACGCTCACCTACCTGGAGCGTCGTTCGGGTCACCACGACGACGAGGAGCGGGGAAGTTCTCGTTCCCGGGCCCGCTTCTGTACGCTCCGCCCAGTGTCCGAGTTCCTCCGCCAGTACCTGACCGTCGCCATCTTCGGCGGGGCCGCCATGGCCATGGTGGCGGGGATGCTGGGGCTGGGCCGGCTCGTCCGCCCGACGCGCCCGCAGGCCCAGAAGTACATCAACTACGAGTGCGGGGTCGACCCGGTCGGCCAGGGCTGGTCCCAGAGCCAGATCCGCTACTACATCTTCGCCCTGCTGTTCGTGATGTTCGACGTGGAGGCCGTCTTCATCTTTCCGTGGGCGACCCGCCTGGAGGAGATGTCGGTCTTCGGTCTGGCCGAGATGGCCGTGTTCATCGTGATCCTCGCGCTGGGGCTCGTCTACGCCTGGCGCAAAGGAGTGCTGCGGTGGGTGTAGTCGAGCGGGGCGGCCTCTCCGGCCGCATGTTCAAGCCCCTCACCTGGCTCCTGAACTACAGCCGCAAGTACTCCCTGTGGGTCTACCAGTGGGGCCTGGCGTGCTGCGCCATCGAGATGGGCGCGGCCTTCGGCTCCCCCCGCTACGACGTCATGCGCCTGGGCGTGATCCCCTTCCCGGCCGGCCCCCGCCAGGCCGACCTGGTGGTGGTCTCGGGCACCGTCACCGACAAGATGGCGCCCGCCATCCGCCGCCTCTGGGAGCAGATGCCCGACCCGAAGTACGTCATCTCCATGGGCTCCTGCGCGAACTGCGGCGGGCCCTACTGGGACTCGTACTCGGTCACCAAGGGGGTCGACCAGATCATCCCCGTCGACGTCTACGTCCCCGGCTGCCCACCCCGGCCCGAGGCCCTGCTCGAGGGCATCGTGCTCCTCCAGCAGCGGATCCAGGACGAGGACATGGCCGAGCGCTGGCGAGGTGAGCCGATTGTCGTCAGCTGAGGGCGGGGCCGGCTCCGTCCCCGAACGGAGTGGGGGGCCGGAGAACCCGGCCGCCCCCCCCCCTGCCAGC
>DASZOE010000378.1:0-4295 GCA_035550945.1 Acidimicrobiales bacterium | reverse complement strand
CCACGGTCCTCGAGGACCGCGACCCGCCGGGATGGATCACGGGCCTGGTAGGCGACGAGCGGGGGGCGCTCATCCTCTTCGCGGTCGGGGCCAGCCTGCTGATCACCCTGCTCTCGGGCGGGCTGACGGTCCTGAACGAGTACGTCATGACCAAGGCCGACCAGCGCATGGTGCTCGACTTCCGCAGCGACCTCTTCCGGCACGCGCAGCGCCTCTCCCTGGCGTTCCACGACGACACCCGCACCGGGATCCTCATGTACCGCATCAACAACCAGGCCGACTCGGTGGGCCAGATCCTGGTCGCCCTCCCGACCCTCGGCCAGAGCCTCCTCACCCTTCTCGGGATGCTGTTCGTCGCCTACCGGATCGACCCTGTCCTCAGCCTGGTGGCCGTGGCCATCGTGCCGTTCATCTACTACTCGACGACCTACTACTCGAACCGCATCGAGCCCCAGCTCCTCCGGGTCCGCAACATGGAAGGCCGGAACCTGGCCATCGTCCACGAGGCCATGGCCATGTTGCGGGTGGTCGTCTCCTTCGGTCGGGAGCGCCACGAGTTCGAGCGGTTCCGCAGGCAGGGCGAGGAAGCCGTCGACGCCCGGATCAAGCTCACCGTGCGCCAGACGGCGTTCCAGCTCGTGGTCAGCCTCATCACCGCCCTGGGGACGGCGGCCGTGCTGGGCGTCGGCGCCTTCCGGGTGATCGGCGGCCACATCTCGGCGGGCGAGCTGCTCGTCGTCATGTCCTACATCGCCGCCGTCTACGCGCCGCTCGAGACGGTCACCAACTCCATGACCACGTACCAGGAGAAGTTCATCTCCTTCGACCACGCCCTGTCGCTCCTGGACACCCCCGTCGACGTGGAGGAGAAGGAGAACGCCACCGTGCTCGTCCGCTCCCGCGGCGGCATCGAGCTCCAGGACGTCGGGTTCAGCTACAGCAGCCGGCCCGGCACCCTCAAGGACATCTCGTTCGTCATCCGGCCCGGCGAGGCCGTGGCCCTGGTGGGGCCGACGGGGGCGGGCAAGTCGACCCTGGTCAGCCTCCTGCCCCGCCTCTACGACCCCGAGAAGGGCCGGGTCCTCATCGACGGGGTGGACGTGCGCGACCTCACCGTGGACTCCCTCCGGGCCCAGTTCAGCATCGTCCTCCAGGAGCCGCTGCTGTTCTCGGGAAGCATCGCCGACAACATCGGCTACGGCCGGCAAGGCGCGACGCAGGCGCAGATCGAGGAGGCGGCCAAGGCGGCCAACGCCCACGACTTCATCGTCAAGCTGCCGCAAGGGTACGAGACCCAACTCGGCGAGCGGGGCGCCAAGATCTCCGGAGGCGAGCGCCAGCGCATCTCCGTGGCCCGGGCCTTCCTGCGCAACGCCCCCATTCTCATCCTCGACGAGCCCACTTCCTCCATCGACTCCCGGACCGAGGCCGTCATCCTCGAGGCCCTCGAGCGCCTCATGGAGGGGCGGACGACGATCATGATCGCCCACCGCCTCTCCACGATCCGCAGCGCCGACCGCATCCTTGTGCTCAACGACGGCCGCCTCGTCGAGGAGGGCACGCACAACGAGCTCCTCGCCGGGGACGGCCTGTACCGCCAGCTGTGGCAGGCCCAGACCGGGAGGAAGAGGGCTCGGACGCCGGCCCGGGCCGACGCGGTCGCCGTCTCCGCCTGGGAACGGGCGCGGGCGGGGACGCCATGAGCGAGCCGACCGCCGCCGGGCCGGTCCACACCCGGCGCCCCAAGGTCGTCCTCCTGGGGATGCTGGCCAAGCTGCCGGTGGGCGGCGTCATCTGGCTCGTCCGCCAGTACGCCATCGGCTTCGAGCGGCTCGGGTTCGACGTGTACTACGTCGAGGCCCACGGCCGGGTCCCCTCCATGCTCATGGACCACGAGGACGACGACGCCACGGCCAAGGCCGTCGCCTTCGTGGCCGGGCAGATGCGGCAGCTGGGGATGGGGGACCGCTGGGCCTTCCACGCCCTGCACGACGACAGGCGCTGCTACGGCATGGCGGAGAACGCCGTCCACCGCCTGTACCGGGAGGCGGCCCTCATCGTGAACCTCCACGGCGGCACCGTCCCCACGGAGGAGCAGGCGGCGACGGGCCGGCTGGTGTACATGGGCACGGACCCCGTCGAGGTCGAGCTGGAGCTGCACCGGGGCGAGCAGCGCGCCGTCGATTTCCTCGACCCCCACGTCGCCTTCTTCACCTGGGGCCTGAACTACGGCAACCCCGACTGCCGGCTCCCGTGGTCGGAGCGCTTCCCGTTCGTCCCCAGCCCCCCGCCCGTCGTCGTCGACCTTTGGCAGGACGCGGGGGACGACGCACCGGCCACCGCCTTCACCACGGTCGGCAACTGGCGCCAGCCCTGGCGCACGGTCCGCTTCCAGGGCGAGGTCTACACGTGGAGCAAGCACCACGAGTTCGCCAAGATCCTCGACCTCCCCTCCCGGGTCGACCAGACCTTCGAGCTCGCCCTGAGCAGCTACCGCGACGAGGACCGCCGTCTCCTCGAGGGCCACGGCTGGCGGGTGCGCCCGGCCGGCGCGCTGTCGGCCGACGCCGAGCGCTACCGGGACTACGTCGCCGGTTCCCGGGGCGAGCTCACCGCGGCCAAGGACCAGAACGTGCGCCTGCGCACGGGGTGGTTCAGCGAGCGCAGCGCCACCTACCTCGCCAGCGGGCGGCCCGTCATCCAGCAGGACACGGGCTTCGGCAACGCCGTCCCCACCGGTACCGGGCTCTTCGGCTTCAGCGAGGTGGACGACGCGGCTGCCGCGGTGGAAGCGATCAACCGCGACTACGCCGCCCACCGCCGGGCCGCTTCGGAGATCGCGCGCGAGTTCTTCAACTACGACGTGGTGCTCACCCACGTCCTCGACCACGTCGGAGTGGACGCCCCCCGGCGGCCGCGGCAGGGCCACCGCCGGACGTCCTCCGGGCATCCCCTGGGCCTCTCGGCGGGCGGGCGGCTTCGGCTGCCGCTGCCCGAAGAGGTCGTGGGCCGGGTCCTCTCGCGGCCCGTCCCCGCCCTCTGGGCCCGCCGGCCCCGGGCGCCCCTCGTGAGCATCGTCCTGGTGACGTCCGAGGACCTGACGGTGACCAGACTCGCCCTCGAGAGCCTTCTGGCCAACACCGTCGCGCCGTCCTTCGAGGTCATCGTGGTCGACAACGCGTCGCCCGACGGCACCCGCGAGTACCTCAGCGTCCTGGCCGCCCGGAACAGGAACGTCCACGTCGTCGGCAACGAGGACCAGCTCCTTCCTGCGGCGGCGAACGTCCAAGGCCTGGAAGCGGCGCGGGGGGAGATCCTCGTCCTCGTCGGTCACCGGACGGTCTTCACGCCGGGCTGGCTCGAGCGCCTGACGGTGGCCCTCGCCGAATCGGCTGAGGGGGTGGCCGCTGCCCCGTGCCGGAGTACTTCCTCCCCCTCGACCGGTCCGGCCCCCAGGCGGCGGCGCTGACATGAGCTCGCTCTCCCGCTCCGCCTCGGTCTGCGCGCTGGTGCCCCATCACGACGCGCCGTCCTGGCTGCCGGCCGCCGTCGAGTCGCTGTTGGCCCAGACCCGGCCACCCGACGCCATCGTCGTGCTCGACGACGCCTCTGCCGACCCGCCCCTCGCGGTCGCCGCCCGCTACCCGGAGGTCACCTTCCTGCGGTCGGCGGCGAACGTCGGGCCCTACCGCCTCGTGCAGACGGCCATCGAGGGGACGGGCTTCGACGCCTACCTGTTCCAGGACGCCGACGACGTCTCCCATCCCGAGCGCCTGGCCGCCCTCCTCGACCGGGCCGAGGCCCGGGACGCGGACATGGTGGGCAGCCACGAGACGGAGCTCGACGTCACCGCCCCCGAGGCCCGGAGCCGGGAGTACCCGCTGGACGTCAACGCCGCCCTGGCCGACAACCCCATCGCCTTCGCCCTGCTCCACCCGACGAGCCTGGTCGCCCGCGACGCCGTCCTCCGGGCCGGCGGCTTCCCGGGCGGGCTCCGCTTCAGCGGCGACGTCGACTTCCTGTGGCGGGCCACCCACGTGGCCCGCATCGTGAACGCCGACCGCCACCTGTACGTCCGGCGCCGCCACCCCCACTCGCTGACCCGTGCCGCCGCGACCGGTACCCGCTCGGCGGCGCGGCGGCGGCTGGACCAGGCCCTTCGCAACCGCTCGCGGGCCAACGCGGCACGGGTCGCGGCCGGGCGGGTGCCCGACCTGTCGCCGTTCCGCAGCGCCCCGCCGGTCGCCCTTCATCACCTCTCCGGCCCGGCCCGGGGCCGGAGAGGTGATGAAGGG
>DASZOE010000377.1:0-4951 GCA_035550945.1 Acidimicrobiales bacterium | reverse complement strand
GGCCTGGTGGGATCGTCATGGACCACCGCCACCCTCTCCGCCAGCGCGGCCAACCCCGGTGACTGCCCTCCGCAGATCTCGGTGGAGAGCACGGTCTGGGCCCGCTATCGGGTGGGGGCGGAGACGGGGGCGTGAGGTGCGGCGTCAGTCGGTGGCCAGCACGGGAGCCACGCCGGCCACAATCTGGCCGTCGTCGAGGTTCATGACCTTCACGCCGGTGGCGTCGCGGCCCTGAGAGGAGATCTCCCGCACCGCCGTGCGGATGGTGGTGCCGCCCGAGGAGATGATGAACACCTCGTCGTCGAGGCCGGCCATGAAGGCGGCCACGACCGACCCCCGGCGGGCGCTGAGCTTGATGCCCTTGACGCCCATCGTCCCCCTCCCCTTCCGGGGGAAACGCTCGACCTTGGTGCGCTTGGCGTAGCCGGCGTCGGTGAAGAGGCAGAGGTCGGCGTCGGGGCGGGCGACGTCGCAGGACACGACCTCGTCGTCGGCGCGCAGGCGCATGCCGATGACGCCCTGGGCGGCCCGGCCGCTGGCCCGCACCTCGTCCTCCGAGAAGCGGATGGTCATGCCCGTGCCGCTGACCATGAAGATGTCGGCGTCCCCGCTGGTCTGGATGACCCGCACGAGCTCGTCGCCGCCCTTGAGGTTGATGGCGATGAGGCCGGCCCGCAGCGACGAGTCGTACTCGGTGAAGCGGGTCTTCTTCACCTGCCCCTTCTTGGTCGCGAAGAAGAGGAACCGGCTCGTCTCGTAGTCGCGCGTGTCGATGATGGCCTGGATGCGCTCGTCGGGCGCGAGGGGGAGGAGGTTGACGATGGCCGTGCCCCGCGCCGTGCGCTCCTTGGGCGGGATCTCGTGGGCCCGCAGCCGGTAGACGCGTCCCCGGTTGGAGAAGAACAACAGGTACGAGTGGGCGGTGGTCTGCAGGATCTGGGTGACGTAGTCGTTGTCCCGCAGCTTCGCGGCCTGCACTCCGCGGCCACCCCGGCCCTGGGTGCGGAAGGCGACGGCCGCCACCGACTTCACGTAGCCGGCGTTGGTGAGCGTGACCACCAGCTCCTCGTCCTCGATGAGGTCGAGCTCGTCGACGTCGCCGTCGTCGAGGGTGATCTCGGCCCGCCGGGGGGCGGCGAACTTCTGCCGGAGGTCGCCCAGCTCGATCTTGATCACGCCCCGTAGCCGTACCGGGTCGCCGAGGATCGCCTCCAGCTCGGCGATCGCCTCCCGCAGCTCGCCCAGCTCCTTCTCCAGCTCCGAGCGTCCCAGACGGGTGAGGCGGGCGAGGGTCATGTCGAGGATGTGCTCGGCCTGCTCCCGGCTGAACCCGAAGGGCTCCGCCATCAGGCCCTCGCGGGCCTCGGCCTTGTCGGCCGACGCCTTGACGAGGGCGATGATCTCGTCGATGACGTCGAGCGCCCGCACCAGGCCCTCGACGATGTGGGCCCGGTCTTGGGCCTTGCGCAAGCGGCGCTGTGACCGCCGGGTGATGACGTCGACCTGGTGGGCGATGTAGGCCGACAGCAGCTGGGCGAGGTTCAGCGTGCGGGGCACGCCGTCGACGAGGGCGACGGTGTTCACGGCGAAGTTCGTCTGCAGCGGCGTGTGCTTGTAGAGGTTCCGCAGCACCACCTGGGGAGTGGCGTCGCGCTTGAGGGTGACGACCAGGCGCGTCTCCTCGCCGGCGGAGAGGTTCTCGAGACTGCGGATGCCCTCCAGCTGGCGACTGTCGACGAGCTCGGCGATCTTGGAGGCGATGGTCGAGACGCTCGTCTGGTAGGGCAGCTCGGTGACGACGATCTCCGTCCCACCCTTGCCCTCGACGATCTCGGCCCGGGCCCGCATCTTGATCGAGCCCCTGCCCGTGCGGTACGCGTCCATGATCCCGGCCCGTCCGAGGATGTAGCCACCGGTCGGGAAGTCCGGCCCCTTCACGAACTGCATGAGCTCGTCGGGCGTGGCGTCGGGGTGGTCGATGAGGTGGAGGGTGGCGTCGACGGCCTCGGCCAGGTTGTGGGGCGGGATGTTGGTGGCCATGCCGACGGCGATGCCCTGGCTGCCGTTCACGAGGAGGTTGGGGAAGCGGGCGGGCAGCACCGCCGCCTCCTCGAACTCGCCGGAGTAGTTGGGCACCCGGTCGACGGTGTCCTCGTCGATATCGGCCAGCAGCTGCATGGCGAGCGGCGACAGCCGGCACTCGGTGTAGCGCTCGGCGGCGGCGTCGTAGTCGGGTGAGCCGTAGTTGCCGTGGAAGTCGATGAGGGGATGGCGGAGGCTGAAGGGCTGGGCCATGCGCACCAACGCGTCGTAGATCGCGGCGTTGCCGTGGGGGTGGTACTTGGCCATCACGTCGCCCGTGACGCGGGCGCACTTCACGTGGGGCCGGTCGGGGCGGAAGCCCTCCCGCGACATCGACCACAGGATCCGGCGGTGGACGGGCTTGAGGCCGTCGCGGACGTCGGGCAGGGCGCGGGCGGTGATGACGGAGAGGGCGTAGACCAGGAAGGACTGCTCCATCTCCTCCTGGAGCTCGATGGGCTCCACCGCCCCGTACTCGAAGGGGGGCTGGGTGGTGCTCACGAGGCGGGGGCGGCGAGGCTCATATGTCGAGGAACCTGACGTCCTTCGCGTTGGTCTGGATGAAGTGCTTGCGCGACTCGACGTCGTCACCCATGAGCACCGAGAAGACCTCGTCGGCCAGCGCCGCCTGCTCGACCGACACCCGCAGGAGCGTGCGCTTCTCGGGATCCATCGTGGTCTCCTTGAGCTCGCCGAAGTCCATCTCGCCGAGGCCCTTCAGGCGCTGGAACTCGTAGTTGCGGCCGGGGTGCTCGGCCACGAAGCGGTCGCGCGCCCCGTCGTCCTTCAGGTACACCTTGTCCTTGCCCACCACCGCCGAGTAGAGCGGCGGCTGGGCGATGAAGACGTGGCTCTGCTCGACGAGCGGCGTCATCTGCCGGAAGAAGAACGTGAGCAGCAGGGTGCGGATGTGGTTGCCGTCGACGTCGGCGTCGGCCAGCACGATGACCTTGCCGTAACGGATCTTGGTGATGTCGAACTCCTCGCCCACCCCGGCGCCGATGGCCGAGATGAGCGACTGGATCTCGGTGTTCTTCAGCATGCGGTCGATGCGCGCCCGCTCGACGTTGAGGATCTTGCCCCGGATCGGGAGGATGGCCTGGGTGACGGGGTTGCGGGCGGAGATGGCCGAGCCCCCGGCGGAGTTGCCCTCGACGATGAACAGCTCCGACTCGTCGGGGTTCTTGGACGAGCAGTCGGCCAGCTTCCCGGGCAGGCCGGCGCCCTCGAGGAGGGTCTTGCGGCGGATGACCTCGCGCGCCTGGCGGGCCGCCAGCCGGGCCCGGGCCGCCTGTATCCCCTTCTGCACGATCTGGCGCGCCTCGGTGGGGTGCTCCTCCAGCCAGTCGCCGAGCTTCTCGTTGGTGACCCGCTCGACCATCGAGCGCACCGAGACGTTGCCCAGCTTGGCCTTGGTCTGGCCCTCGAACTGCGGCTCCCGCACCTTCACGCTCACGATGGCGGTGAGGCCCTCGCGGATGTCCTCACCCTGGAGGTTGTCGTCCTTCTCCTTGAGCAGTCCCTTGGCCCGGGCGTAGCGGTTCACCACGTTGGTGAGGGCCTTCTTCAGGCCCTCCTCGTGCATCCCACCCTCGATGGTGGCGATGCCGTTGGCGAAGCTGTGGATGCCCTCGTGGTAGCCGGTGTTCCACTGGAGGGCGACCTCGACCTCCTGGCTGGGCTCACTGGACTCGAAGTGCACGACCCGCTTGAACAGCGCGTCCTTGGCATGGTTGAGGTGGCGCACGAAGTCGACGATGCCGCCGCTGTAGCGGAAGACCTGTTCCTGCTCGTGGTCCGGGCGCTCGTCGCAGAAGCGGATCTCCAGCCCCTTGTTGAGGAAGGCCATGATCTGCATGCGCTCGAGCAGCGTCTGGGCCCGGAACTCGGTGCCCTCGGAGTCGAAGATCTTCGGGTCGGGCCAGAAGGCCACGGTGGTGCCGGTGCGACCCCGCGGCGCCTTGCCGGTGACCTCCAGGCGGCCGAGAGGCCGGCCCCCGTCGACGAAGACGATCCGGTAGTGCTTCCCCTTCTGGTCGATGTCGAGCTCGAGCCGCCGGGACAGGGCGTTGACGACGGAGATGCCCCCCCCGTGGCGGCCGCCCGACACCTGGTAGGCCCCGCCCCCGAACTTGCCCCCGGCGTGCAGGGTGGTGAGCACGATCTCGGCCGCCGACTTCGAGCGGAAGCGGGGATGGGGGTCGACGGGGATCCCCCGGCCGTTGTCGGCCACTCGGCAGCCGCCGTCGGCCAGGAGGGTGACGTCGATGCGCGTGCAGTAGCCGGCCATGGCCTCGTCGACGGAGTTGTCGACGACCTCGTAGACGAGGTGGTGCAGCCCGTTGAGGCCGGTGGAGCCGATGAACATGCCGGGCCGCTTCCGGACCGGCTCGAGGCCCTCCAGGACGGTGATGTCCTGGGCCCCGTACGACGCTGTCTGGGCCAACTAGGGGCGCTCTTTCACGAGTACGGCGGACGAGACGACCGGTGTGGTCGGAAGGGGCGCTCCGGACGCGAAACCGCTGGTCAGCGGGCCGGAACGCACTCCTCCCAGGGTACCAGAACCGGGCCTCAAGCTGGGCGAACGCACACCTCGAGGGCCGTGACCACGCCCGCTCCCAGGCGCTCCTCCAGGCGGCGCAGCACGTCGCTCTCGAGCCACTGCAGCTGCGAGGCCCAGGCGCCGTGGTCGACGGCTACCAGGAGCACGCCGCGGGACAGCGAGAGGGGCCGGCAGTGGGCGGCGAGGGTGGCGCCGACCAGCTCGGGCCAGCGCCCGAACAGCGCCCCCAGGGCAGCCGCAGGCGGGGCGCCCATGGCTCGGGCCACCGCGTCGAGAGAGTCCCGCAGCGGGCGGGGGGCGTGGTCG
>DASZOE010000376.1:0-9576 GCA_035550945.1 Acidimicrobiales bacterium | reverse complement strand
GTCCTCGACGTCGGGGCGGGTACGGGAGAGAGCTTCAAGCACCTGCCTCCCGGGCTACGGGGACTCGTGGCCCTGGAGCCGGACCCGGCCATGGTGCGCCAGGCGAGACGCCGGCTTGGCGATGCCGACGTTCCCGTTCGGTTGGTGCAGAGCCGAAGCGAGCGGCTGCCGTTCGCGGCCGCCACGTTCGACACCGTCGTGGCCTGCCTGGTGCTGTGCACCGTCACCGACCTGGATCTCACGCTCAGCGAGATGCACCGAGTGTTGCGCCCCGGGGGTCGTCTGCTGCTGATGGAGCACGTGAGGGCCGCCGACGAGGGGCTGGCACAATGGCAGGACCTGGTGGAGCGGCCGTGGGGATGGCTGCACGGTGGATGCCATCCGAACCGCAGGACGCTGGAGGCCGTCGAAGGGGCGGGGTTGCGGCTGGGTGCCCTCGAGCACTACGGGTTCCCGGTACTGCCCCACGTCCAAGGCGTGGCCGTGCGGACCTGACCTCCCCGCACGGCACGGGGGCCGGTCGCGACCCCTTCGCCGGTTCTCATGGTTCTCTCATCGGGGTCTCAGGACCGGCTCACGGGCCCGGGGTTGAATGGGGTGGTGACGGCCAGGCCGAACCGGCACCCGACGTGGCTGCCCGGGTAGTCGTCGTCGACGACGACGAGGCGCTGCGCAACGCCGTGCGTCGGGCCCTCCGTCTCGAGGGGTACGACGTGGCCACCGCCGCCGACGGTGCCGACGCCCTCGACCAGCTGGGTTCGCTCCAGGCCGATCTGGTGGTGCTGGACGTCCTCATGCCGGTGCTCGACGGCATCACCGTGTGCCGCCGCCTGCGCCGGAGCGGCGACCGCACGCCGATCCTCATGCTGACCGCCCGTGACGCGGTGTCCGATCGCGTCACCGGCCTCGACGCCGGGGCGGACGACTACCTCACCAAGCCCTTCGCCCTCGAAGAGCTCTTGGCCCGGATCCGGGCCCTGTTGCGCCGCGACCAGGGCGGTCAGGACGGCACGCTGGTCGTCGCCGACCTCGAGCTCGACCCTCGCACCCGTCAGGTGAGCCGGGGCGCCCGGCCGATCGAGCTGACCCGTACCGAGTTCGCGCTGCTCGAGCTCCTCCTCCGCAACGCCGGCACCGTCCTCACCCGGGACACCATCCGGGAGCGGGTCTGGGGCTTCGAGGACTCCTACGGGTCGAACACCCTCGACGTCTACGTCGGCTACCTGCGCCGCAAGACGGAGGCGGGAGCCGAGCCACGGCTCATCCACACCGTGCGCGGCGTCGGGTTCGTGCTGCGCGGCCCATGACGCTGCGGACCCGGGTGACGCTGGCCGCCGGCGGGGCCGTGCTCCTGGCCGTGGTGGCGGTGTCGGTAACCGTGTTCCTCGTCGTCCGCGGCAACCTGCGCGACCAAGTCGACGACTCGCTCCGCGACCACGTCGGACGACAGCACGAGGTCCCGACCACCGAGAGCGAGGCCGCCCACATACCCCTCCTCGAGGACGTCTTCATGCAGGTGGTCGACGGCAACGGCCAGGTCGTCGCCACCTTCGACGAGCGGCCCCTGCCGGTCACCCCCGCGGTCCGCGCCGTCGCCCGCGGCGAGCGAGCCGAAGCATGGTTCGACGCCCGTATCGGGGGCACCCCGGTGCGTATCGCCGTGACCTCCCCCCAACCAGGCGTCGCCTTCGAGCTGGGACGCTCGCTCGCAGAGGTCGACGAGGCCCTCCGCAAGCTCCTCGTGGCACTGACCGTCATCTCGGTCGCCGCCGTCAGCCTGGCCGCGCTCATCGGCCGGCTCGTTGCCGCCGCGGCGGCGGCCCCCGTCCACCGCGTGGCCGGTGCCGCCGAGACGGTGGCTCGCACCGGCGACCTGTCGCATCACCTCGACGTCCCGAGCGGCGACGACCTCGGCCGCCTGGCCGCAAGCTTCAACACCATGCTCGACGCACTGAACGAATCCCTGGCCCGACAGCGACGGCTCGTGGCCGACGCCTCGCACGAGCTCCGCACTCCGCTGGCCACCGTGCGGACGAACGTCGAGGTGCTCGCCCGCGCCGACGAGCTCGGCCCCGGTGAACGAGAGGCGGTCATCGGTGACACCGTCGCCCAGATCGACGAGCTCACCCGCCTCGTGGGCGACCTCGTCGAGCTGGCCCGCGGCGACGGCGAGGGTGAGCCCTTCACCACCATCGACCTGGGCGAGCTCGCCCGCAGCGCCGTCACCCTCGTGGGGCGCAACTATCCCGACGTGACGTTCCAGCTCGGCGGCAGCCGGACCGCCGTGCGCGGCGCCGCCGGACGGGTGGGGCGGGCGGTGGCCAACCTGGTGGACAACGCCGGCAAATGGAGCCCGCCGGGAGGAACCGTCGAGATCGTGGTCGGCAACGGGGCGGTGGTCGTGCGAGACCACGGGCCCGGTGTCGATCCCGACGACCTGCCCCGAATCTTCGACCGCTTCTACCGCTCGCCGGCCGCCCGCACCCGGCCCGGCTCCGGGCTCGGGCTCGCCATCGCCAAGCAGGTCGCCGACAGCCACGGCGGGACGATCACCGCGGAGGCGGCGCCCGGAGGCGGCGCCCGGTTCGTCCTTCGGCTCCCCACCGTCGAGGGCCACCCCGGCGGGCCCGAAGTTCCCACCGAACTCTCATCCTCGTCTTAGGAGCGCCTCACGGCGCCCTCACGGCCCCCGGTGACCCTGAGGCGCAGCGCTCGAACACGACGGCGGCGAGGAGAGACCAGCATGACGACGAAGTGGCAGAAGGTGGTCGGGACCCTGGGCCTGGTCGTCGTGCTCTGGGTCGGCGACCGCCTGGCCGACGTGATCCGGAGCGACGGCGTCCGGGCCGGGGGCAACCACCAGCCCGCGGGCCGGGCCCCGACGAGCCAGCCGACCGCCCCCGGGAGCCCGACACCGGGCAGCGGCGGCGACGGCGACGGCCATGACCCGTCGCGGTTCGGTCATTGATGGCGCCGAGCAGGGAGACGGCGATGACGACACTGCTCCGGGACGTGGTGCGAACGATCCGGCACTGGCCCATCTTCACGTTCTACGTCGCCGCCACCCTCGTCGCCGCCGCGGTCATCGGGCTGATCACGGTGGACGTCATCGATCTCGGCATGCAGCACTTCGGCGAGCCGTCCCACCGCACGCACGACGTCGCCTACGGCGCCCTGTTCACCACCCTGGTGCTCGGCGTGGTCGTGCAGCTGCGCCGTCCGGAGGACAACGTGGCGGGCATGGTAATGGCGCTGGTGCCCGGCGCCGCGCTGATGCTGGCCGCCCTCCTCGCCCATCAGGTGGATCGCGTCTTCGAGTTCAACCCGCTGCGGTACGCGGCCGCCCTCGCCGCCGTCACCGCCCTGTTGCACCCGTCCGGGCGTGGGTTCTTCCGCTCCTTCCGGCTCACCGAAGTCAGCGGGCCCATGCTCGCCCTGACCGCCGTCGCCGCGGTGCCGCTGCTGGCGTTGGCGTCGACGAACATCGGGCTGCAGCGTGGTGTCATCGACGGGCACGTGTTCATGGGTCACTACGGGTTCATGGCCGCCCTCGCCTTCACCATCGTCGGCGTCGCCATCCTCGCCAGCTCGGGCCCCGTCGGCGCCCGGCTCACGGCCTGGGTCGCCGCGCTCCTCGCCGCCGTGCTCGGGGTCACGTCAGTGCTCTCCCCCGACGCGGCGTCGAGCCTCGACACGGGGTGGGCGGTGGCGGCCATCGTCTGGGCCGTCGCCTTCTCGTCGGCGGCCGCACGCGCCACCCCGCCCGACCTCGGGCCGGCGGAGCGACCTCCCGCTGCGCATCCGTGAGGCGCGGCCCACCGGGAAATGTCCCCGTCGCCGATTACTCCGGCGGCGAGGACGGGTACACGCTCACCAGCGGTGGGAATGTCGGCTGCTCGCCCTCACCCGTCTCGGGCCGGCACGGCGAGCACCAGTACCCGGGGAGGCTCTCGAATGGCAGGGCAGGAACGACGTTCCGCAGCCCGCGGGACGCGATCGGGCCGTCCCTCGGGCGTGCGCTGGGGTGGCGTGGTCGCTCTCGTCCTCGCCATGGCGCTGCTCGCCGCCGCCTGCGGCGACAGCGACGAGGAATCGACGGGCACGCCGAGCGGGGAAGGTCCCGCCGAGCTGCGGGTGGCCTACGTGCCGGCCACGACCGCCCTCCCGGTGCACGTCGCCAAGGCCCAGGGCTACTTCGAGGCCAAGAACCTCGATGTCACCCTCACGGAGGCGGCCAACATCTCGGACCTACCGGCCACGCTGGGCCGGCAGTTCGACCTGGCCATGGGTACGGCCACCGACCTGATACGGGCCGGAGCCGCCGGCATCGACGTGGTGCAGGTGGCGGGCAACACCGTCAGCACCAAGGACAACCCGTTCGTACAGGTCATCGTGCCGCCCGACAAGGGCATCGACGACGTCGCCGACCTGGCCGGCAAGACCATCGGGACGCCGACGCTGAGCGGCGTGATCCACGCCGGCGTGCTGTACCAGGCCAAGGAGCAGGGCGTGGACCCGGCCCAGATCAAGGCCGTCGAGGCGCCGTCTCCGAACCTCCCCGACCAGCTCAAGGCGGGCCGGGTGGATGCCGTCGAGGCGCTGGAGCCCTTTGCCAGCCAGCTGAAGAAGGACGGCAACGTCTCCATCGGCGACCCCTTCTCCGCCATCGCCGACCCGTTGGCCACGAACTTCTGGGTTGCCGACGGCTCCTGGGCCCGCACCAACCGGGACGTGACGGAAAGGTTCGTCGAGGCCATGAACCAGGCGAAGGACTTCATCGCCCAGAACGGGTCGGAGGCCCGACGCGTGCTGCAGGGCTACACCGGGATGCCCGAGCCGGTGGCGGCCACCGTGCCTCTGCCGACCTACGAGTTCCAGGTCCGGACCGGCGATCTCGACAAATGGGTCGACGTGCTGAAGGAGATCGGCCAGTTCGACGGCAAGGTCGACACCGACAACCTGGTGGTGTCGTCCTCGTAGCTGGCGGGTGACCGCGGGCGGGGGTCACGACGTGACCGGGCCGGAGCGCAGCTGGAGCGGCGAGCATGTGTCGATGACCCGGGAAGGGCGCACAACACCGCACGGGCCGGGGGCCGACGCTCGGCGGCCGCGCCCGGTGGCGTGCCGCTGCCGGCGGGTCAGCGTGGAGTTCGAGTCGACGGGAACCCGGCGGCGCATCCTCGAGGGCGTCACCTTCGACCTGTTCGAAGGGGAGTTCGTCGCCATCATGGGCCGCTCCGGGACGGGCAAGACGACGCTTCTCCGGGTGCTGGGTGGCCTGCTCGACGCCACGCCGGACGCCACGATCACGTTCAACGGCCAACCGGTGGACGGCCCCCCCGAGGGAGTCGTCTTCGTCTTCCAGAACTACGCGGCGTCGCTGCTGCCGTGGCGGACCGTGGACAGGAACGTCGCCCTCGGGCTCGAGGGCAGGGAGTCGCGGAACGAGATCGAGTCGCGTGTTGCCGAAGCATTGGCCATGGTGGGCCTCTCCGACAGGGCCAAGGACCATCCCTGGCAGCTGTCCGGCGGGATGCAGCAACGGGTCCAGCTGGCCCGCTCGCTGGCCATGCGGCCGTGCGGCCTGCTCATGGACGAGCCCTTCGGGTCCCTGGACGCCATGACCAAGGCGTCGCTCCAGGACGAGCTCCAGCGCGTGCACCAGCGGACCGGTGCCACCGTCGCCTTCGTGACCCACGACATCGACGAGGCCGTCTTCCTCAGCGACCGGGTACTGATCCTCGAAGGCGCCCCGGCCACCATCGGGCACGAGATCCCCGTCGATCTGCCCCGGCCGCGGGACCAGCTCACGACCAAGGAGACGCCCGAGTTCCTCCAGCTCCGGCGCCGGGTCTACGACGCCCTTCTCGGCACCGATGGGTAGCGCCCGCGTGCTGCTGCGTCGTGTGAACGGGCCGGGAGTGCTCACCATGCTCGTCCTCCTCGGGCTGTGGGAAGCGCTGATCCGGTTCGGCGCCATCGACTTCCAGAACCTGCCGGCACCCTCGGCGGTGGCCGCCCGGAGCGTGGACCTGGTGCTGTCGGGCGAGCTGGCGGGCAACGTCGTCCACACCCTGCGGGTGACGCTCATCGGCTGGACGGCTGCCTCCGCCGTGGGTATCGCCCTGGGCGTGCTGCTCGGCCTGTGGCGGCCGGCCTGGCGGTGGTCGATGGCCAGCATCGAGGTGCTCCGGGCCGTGCCACCGGTCGCCCTCGTCCCCGTGGCCGTCCTGCTGTTCGGGTTCTCCGTTCGCATGGAGCTGCTCCTGATCGTCTACGCCGGCGCCTGGCCCGTGCTGATCAACACCATCGACGGGGTGCGCCATGTACGCACCGAGCTGCTCGATGTGGCCACGATGCTCAGGCTCTCGAAGCTGGCGGCCCTCCGGAAGATCGTTCTGCCCGCGGCGATGCCCGCCATCGCCGTGGGCCTGCGCCTGGCCCTCTCCCTTGCCCTGGTGCTGGCCGTCGTGGCCGAGATGGTGGGCAACCCCAGGGGCGTCGGCAACGCCCTCATCGCCGCCCAGCAGGCTCTGCAGCCCGAGGAGATGTTCGCCTACGTGTTCACCATCGGCCTCCTGGGAATCGGCCTCAACGCCGTGTTCCGCTCCGTGGCGGCCAGAGCGCTTCCCACACCGGCACCCGTTCGGAGAAGGGGCCGGTGACGACGGTCCCGGTGCCCGTCACCGAGGACGCCACCGGCTTCGGGGAAGTCCGCCCGTCGGCCCCCCGTCCCCGGAGGCGGCGAGGGCGCGGCGGCGACGCCGCCCTGTTCCCGCCCCTCCGGGGCCTCCTCCCTCTGGTCGGCCTCATGGCGGTTTGGGAGCTGACGGCCCCGGACCACTCGCCGTACTTCCCGCCCCCTTCGACCTGGGGCGAGGGCCTGGCGGACCTGTGGCGGGACGGCGCCCTGCTCCCCGCCGCCCTGGCCACCCTCGGGACCTTCGTCGTGGGGCTGGGCGTGGCGACCGCGCTGGGTGCCCTGCTCGGCCTGCTGGTCGGGGCCGTGCCGGGAGCCGACAAGGCGCTCGGGCCCACGCTGGAGTACGCCCGGGCCATGCCCCCGGCCGCGGTGGTTCCCCTGGCCACCCTCCTCATCGGCTACGACGGCACGATGAAGGTGGCGGTGGTCACCTCGGCCGCCGTCTGGCCCATCCTCCTCAACACCAGGGCGGGGGTGCGCCAACTCGACCCGGTGATGCTCGACATGGCGCGGTCGCTCCGGTTGAGCCCCGTCGACCGCGGCCGCAAGGTCTTCCTCCCCGCCCTGCTCCCGTCCATCTTCCTCGGGGTCCGGGTGGCGGCGCCGGTCGCCCTCGTCATCACCCTGCTGGTGGAGATACTCACCCAGGTCCGCGGTCTGGGGGCGCTGATCGCCTTGTCCCAACGCAACTACCAGGCCGCTCGCGTCTACGGCCTCATACTGGTCTGCGGGCTGCTCAGCCTGGTGACGAACGCCGTCGTCACCGCGCTGCAGACCTACCTCTTCCCCTCCCGAGCCGACGGGTGAGCCCCGACGTGGCCCGAGTGGCCGGCTATCACCACCTCGGCCTCACCGTCACCGACCTGGCCCGGAGCGTGAAGTGGTACTGCGAGGTGCTCGGCCTCGAGACGGAGAGGGAGATCGAAGGGAGGGGATTCCGCAGGGTGCGTCTCCGCTCGCCCGGCGGCGGGCTCACGCTGAGCCTCACCGCCCACCAGGCGGGCGCCGGCGAGCGCTTCGACGAGCGTCGCGCCGGGTTGGACCACGTGGCCTTCCGGGTGGGGACGGTCGGTGAGGTCGAGGACCTGAAGCAGCGGTTCGAGCGGCTGGGGGTGGACCACTCGGAGATCAAGCGGTCGGCCGACAAGGCCATGATCACCCTGCGGGACCCCGACAACATCCAGCTCGAGGTGTTCGCCGGCGGATAGCGACGGCCAAGTCCCCGTTGGCCCTGCGGCGCGCCGGTCCCGGTCGGTTCCGGCCGGTGGCGCCGGAGACGTCCTCCCGCCGGGCCACGCCACCCCGGCGTGGACCAACGTCGTTGACAGCCCACCGGCCTTCGGAGATGCTCACGCCCGTGAGCCGGGTCACTGCGCCGATCCCCGGCGGCGACGGGGTGGTCGACGACCTGCGACGCCACTTCGGCGGCGACGTCATCCTGCCCGCCGACGCCCGCTACGACGAGCAGCGCAAGGTGTGGAACGGCGCGATCGACCGGCGACCGGGCCTCATCGCCAGGTGCGCGGGCGTCTCCGACGTGCGCACCGCGGTGCGCTTCGCCCGGGAGCACGAGCTGCTCGTCGCCGTGCGCGGCGGCGGTCACAGCTTCCCGGGCCTCTCCGTGTGCGACGGCGGGATGGTCATCGACCTCGGCCCCATGAAGGGCATCCGCGTCGACCCCGAGGCCCGGACGGTGCGGGCCCAGGCGGGTGTGCTCCTGGGCGAGCTGGACCGCGAGACGCAGGCGTTCGGGATGGCGGTTCCCGCCGGCATCGTCAGCCACACCGGCGTGGCCGGGCTGACGCTGGGAGGGGGCATCGGCTGGATCATGCGCAAGCACGGGCTCACGATCGACCAGCTGCTCTCGGTGGACGTGGTCACCGCCGACGGTGACCTCGTGACGGCCAGCGACGACCGGAACGCCGACCTCTTCTGGGGCGTGCGGGGCGGCGGCGGGAACTTCGGCATCGTGACCGAGTTCGAGTTCCGGCTGAACCCGCTCGGTCCCCAGGTCGTGGCCGGGCCCGTGTTCTGGCCGATGAGCCAGGCCCCGGACGTCCTCCGGTTCTACCGCGAGTGGATCGCCGACTGCCCCGATGACCTCATGACGATCGTCGTCCAGCGGAGGGCGCCGGCGCTCCCGGTCGTTCCCCCCGAGCTGGTCGGCGAGCTCGTGATCGCCGTGGCCGTCTGTTTCGCGGGCCCCGTCGAAGAGGGTGTACGCGTCGTCCGGCCCCTCAAGGAGTTCGGCTCGCCGGTGCTCGACCTGTGCCGGCCCAAGCCGTACCTGGAGCACCAGCAGATGTTCGACCCCTCGTTCCGGCACGGCTGGCACTACTACGTCCGATCGTGTGACGTGGCCGAGCTCGGCGACGAGGTCGTCGACGTGGTGGTCGAGCACGGGATGCGCCTCTCGTCACCGCTCTCGACCCTCGCCCTGTGGCAGATGGGAGGTGCGGTCGCCCGGGTCGGCGAGGACGAGACCGTGTTCAACGGGCGCACCGCGGGGTTCACGTTCAACATCAACGGCAACAGCGTCACCGGCGACGGGGCGGACGCCGAGCGCCAGTGGGCGCGCGACTACTGGTCGGCCCTGGCCCCCTACCACACGGGCGTCTACGTGAACTTCCTGATGGAGGAGGGCGAGGCTCGGGTGAGGCAGGCGTACGGGCCCGGGAAGCTCGAGCGCCTCAAGGCGCTCAAGCGGGCCTACGACCCGACCAACTTCTTCCGGCTCAACCAGAACGTCAAGCCGGACTGACGGCCCTCAGCGGCCGGCGCCCACCGCGCCCTCGCCTAGGGTGCGGGGTGCTTGATCGAAGGCCCGATCTCCCGGCACCTCGACGCCGTCAGCGCCGCCTCGGCGCCCTTCA
>DASZOE010000375.1:0-3280 GCA_035550945.1 Acidimicrobiales bacterium | reverse complement strand
CTTCGTGCCCGTGCGCAAGGCGGGCAAGCTGCCGGGGCCGGTGGAGGTCCAGGGCTACCAGCTCGAGTACGGCACCGATCACCTCGAGATCCACAACGACGGCCTCGCCCCCGGCGACGAGGTGCTGGTGGTCGACGACGTGCTGGCCACGGGAGGGACGGCGGCCGCGGCCGCCGGCCTTGTCGAGAAGCTGGGCGCGTCGGTGGCGGGCCTCGCCTTCCTGATCGAGCTCGACTTCCTCGGGGGGCGCTCCCGGCTCCCCGGACGGGAGGTCATGTCCCTGCTCCGCTACACGTAGGGGCGACTGGTGCCCACCGTCGACCGAGTCCTCCCTTGGCGGCGGAGCGGCGCGGCCGCGGCCAGCGAGGAGCTGGGGGACGTGCTGGGGCCGTTCCGGGCCCGGCACCCGAAAGCCCCCACGACGCTCGTGCGGCGGGCCTACGAGGTGGCCGCCGAGGCCCACTCCGGCCAGGTCCGCGTGTCGGGCGACCCCTACATCCGTCACCCGGTGGCGGTGGCCGCCATCCTCGCCGACCTGGGCCTGGACGACGTGACCCTGGCCGCCGCCCTGCTCCACGACGCCGTCGAGGACACGGGCCTCACCCTGGACCGGGTCATCGACGAGTTCGGTCAGGAGGTGGCGACCATCGTCGACGGCGTCACCAAGCTCGACCGGGTCCGCTTCGACTCCCGGGAGGCCCAGCAGGCCGCCAGCATGCGCAAGATGCTCGTGGCCATGGCCAAGGACATCCGGGTCCTGCTGATCAAGCTGGCCGACCGCCTCCACAACATGCGCACGCTCGCCGCCCTGCCCCAGGAGAAGCAGCAGCGCATCGCCCAGGAGACCCTCGACATCTACGCCCCCCTGGCCCACCGTCTGGGCATCGCCGGCGTCAAGTGGCAGCTCGAGGACCTCTCCTTCGCCACGCTGTACCCCAAGCGCTACGCGGAGATCGAGCAGATGGTGTCCACGAGGGCGCCCGAGCGCGACCGCTACCTGGCCGCGGTCGTGGACGTGGTCACCGCCCGCCTGGTCGAGCTGCGCATCGACGCCGAGGTGACGGGGCGGCCGAAGAACAGCTGGAGCATCTACGAGAAGATGGTCGTCAAGGGCAAGGAGTTCGACGACATCTACGACCTGGTGGGCATCCGCGTCGTCGTCGGCACGGTGAAGGACTGCTACGCCGCCCTGGGCACCATCCACGCCACCTGGAAGCCGGTGCAGGGCCGCTTCAAGGACTACATCGCCATGCCCAAGTTCAACCTCTACCAGTCGCTGCACACCACGGTGGTGGGCCCGGAGGGCAAGCCCCTCGAGGTGCAGATCCGCACCCGGGAGATGCACCAGCGGGCCGAGTTCGGCATCGCCGCCCACTGGGGCTACAAGGAGGGCTCGCCCCGCGCCGACGTCGCCTGGCTCAACCGCATCGTCGACTGGCAGGCGGACACGTCCGACCCCCAGGAGTTCATGGAGACCCTGAAGGTCGACCTCGAGCAGGACGAGGTGTTCGTCTTCACGCCCAAGGGCGACGTCGTCACCCTGCCCGTCGGGGCCACCCCGATCGACTTCGCGTACGCGATCCACACCGAGGTGGGGCACCGCTGCATCGGGGCCCGGGTGAACGGGCGCCTGATCCCACTGGACTCACGGCTGCACTCCGGCGACACGGTCGAGGTCTTCACCTCGAAGGTGGAGGGGGCGGGGCCGTCACGTGACTGGCTCAAGGTGGCCGTCACCCCGCGGGCCCGCAACAAGATCCGCCACTGGTTCAGCAAGTCCCGCCGTGACGAGGCGATCGCCAACGGCCACGACGACCTCATCCGGGCCCTGCGCCGGGAGGGCCTGCCCACCCAGAAGGTGGTGGCCACCGGCCTCCTCCTCGAGGTGGCCAGGAGCTTGAACTACGCCGACCTCGAGGCCCTGCACGCCGCCATCGGCGAAAGCCACCTCTCGGCCCAGACCGTCGCCCAGCGGGTGGCCCGGGAGCTGCGGGGCGAGGCCGCCGACGCCAAGGTCCCGTCGTCCGCCAACCGCCCGCTGCGCCCCACCCGGCGGGAGTCGGCCGGTGTGCACGTCGAGGGCCTCGACGACGTCCTGGTCCGCCTGTCGCAGTGCTGCCACCCCGTCCCCGGCGACGCCATCGTGGGCTTCGTCACCACCGGACGGGGCGTGTCGGTGCACCGGGCCGACTGCGCCAACGCGGTGGCCCTGGCGTCATCCATGGCCGAGCGGGCCATCGAGGTGGAATGGGACCAGGAGCGGCCCGGGAGCTTCGTGGCCACGGTGGAGATCGAGGCCCTCGACCGGGCCCGCCTCCTGCGCGACGTCACGACCGTCCTCGCCGAGCACCACCTCAACATCGTCTCGTCCTTCACCCACACCGGCTCCGACCGGGTTGCCCGCCTGCGCTTCGACTTCGAGCTGGGCGACCCCTCCCACCTCGACTCCCTCCTCACCACGCTGAAGCGCATCGACTCCGTCTACGACGCATATCGGGTCCTGCCCGCCGCCGGACGGTAGGTCACCAGCAGGCTCCCGAGCACCGCCAGCACCCCGTCCGCGCCCGCGCTTCGCTCGTCGTCCTTGTCGGCGCCTGTGACGATTCTTCGAACTTCAGGCGCTCTGCAGCTGACCGCGGATCGCGCCCCCGGGGTACAGCGGCTGGCTGTGGAGGTTGATGTAGTACTGCTGCGGGTTGGCGGCGATGTTGTCGAGCAGCGCCTCGTCCGCAACGATCACGCACTGGAACAGTTGCCCTGAGCTCGCAGTGGGCGGCGTCGGGAAGGGAACGACGACGGGGCCCGGACTCGTCGGCGGCGCAAGATGAATGTGAAGGCCGCTCAGCGTTCCGTCGACTCTGGTCCACTGCAGTGCCAGGCACAGCTCGTTGGCGGCGTCGTTGATGGTGATGGAAGCCCGTCCGACGGCGTCCGGATCGCCCGGTCCGGGCCGCTCGGCGGCCCCAGTGAGGTACGCGACGATCCTGGCGTCGTCAGCACCTGCCGGTGACGGCGTGGTCACCATGGCGGCTGAGGACAGGAGCAACACACAGAGGGCGATCCTGCGGACCATCTGAAGACCTTCCTTTTCAGCCGCTCGTCGGGGCGGCGCGGAGCTTAGGTCAGCGGCGGCGGAGTGGCGCACGAGTAGGCGGCGATGGCCCAGCCGTCGGCCCTCCGGCGACGGGCGCCTTGGCCCAGGTCTCACCCGGCCGCACCCGGGCCCACCTCTCCCGGGCGAGAGGCGGGAGGCGCCGGACGTCTCCGCCCATCCGCCGGA
>DASZOE010000374.1:0-4465 GCA_035550945.1 Acidimicrobiales bacterium | reverse complement strand
ATCGGGGGCAGTGGGACCGGACGGGCGGCGCCGACGAGCTGGTCGAGGGAGAGGGGGACGAGGTCGCCGGGGCGGAGGTCGGAGAAGCGCCGCCACTCCCAGGCGCCGGTGGCGGGGTGGACGACCCTGACCCGGTGCTGAGCGGTGCCGGCGATGCGGTGGCCGGCCTCGGTCTCGACGGTGACGACCGGCTCCAGGCCGTTGACATAGAACTTGGTGGCGGCGCGGGCGCCCTCGTCGGTGGCGACGCGGGCGTCGAGGTCCTGCCACTGGGGACCGTCGGGGTCGCCCAGCGAGCGCAGGCGCACGAGGCCCCGGTCGGTGGCGACCAGCGACCCCCCGACCAGGCAGCCGGTCGGAGCCAGCACGGTGGCCTGGGAGTTGCGCACGCCGTAGAGGTCGGACAGCTCGACCGCCGTGTCCCAGCTCTCCTGGGCGGCGGCGAGGAGGTCGACCTGCACGAGCTCCTCGTCGACGTGGGCCACCTCGTCGCGGTGCATGCGCAGGACGCGGCCCATGGGCTCACGGTTCTCGCTGTAGCCCGCGAAGGGACCCATCCGGGCCGCGGTGCGGGCCGACGTGGCGTAGGCCTGACCGGTCATGAGGGCGGTGATGGCGCCCGCCCAGGCCCGACCCTTGTCGGAGTCGTAGGGCATGCCCAGGGCCATGAGCATGGCGCCGAGGTTGGCGTAGCCGAGGCCGAGCTGCCGGAAGCGCCGGGACGTCTCGGCGATCCTCTCGGTGGGGTAGTCGGCGTTGCCGACGAGGATCTCCTGGGCGGTGAAGACGACGGAGACCGCGGCCCTGAAGCCGTCGACGTCGAACGTGCCGTCGTCGCCGAGGAACTTCAGCAGGTTGAGGCTGGCGAGGTTGCACGCCGAGTTGTCGAGGTGCATGTACTCCGAACAGTTACGAATCGTAAGTGACTCGACAACGTACGAGTGGTTGCGGGGCTCACTCAGGTTGTAGGTGAGGTCCACACCGTCATCGACGCGCTCGACCAGGCGAACCGTCTCCCGGGCAGGCCGAAAGGCGCGTCCTGCCAGGAGTCCATCGAGCTTGGCCTGCTTTGCCGGTAGACCGAAGCCGATGTGCTCGGCGAACGACCTGATCGACCGGTTGGCGATCCGGAGGTCGAACATGGGACGGCTGAGATAGATGGCGAGTGACCCGTCCTTGCGGACGTGGCTGAACTTCTCCGCCTCTTCTCGCTGTGTCTGGTAGATGCGGCTGAAGATCCCGAACGTCGAGAGCAGGCGCTGAACATCGCGGAGCAGCGCGCGTGAAGCCGAGCCGAGCCCGACGTAGCGGTTCGTGCTTCCGTCGTACACGCAGCCGTCGGCGTCGAAGAGGCCCCGGAGAAACGCCGCGACTGCATCCGGCGGCGCCTGCTCGACTGACCACGGAACCGTCTTCTCGGCCGCCTTCGACTGGGCGATTCCGAGGGCCTCGAGGAAGCGGGCGATGACCCGGCGGCTCTGGCGGAGCTGCACGGTTCCGTTGGCCTGAAGGGACGGCTTGGGCGGGCGGTCACCGTTCATCCACGTGAGGAGCTCGAGGTGTCGGGGCAGGACGTGCTCCTGGTCGTCGCCGTTGCCGTAGACGGTCGTGACGACGTCGCCCGAGATGCAGCCGTCGCCCAGGAGCCAGCCCAGGTAGTGCCCCAGCTCCGGCGACCACTTCTCGGGCAGCCTCAGCGAGCGGGCCCGGTCGCCCTTGACGGCGTAATCCCGGGTGTCGGTGGAGACCGGCAGGCGCCGCTCTGCGCTGACCGCCGGCGCGGGCAGGTCGAGCGCCTTGACCTCGTCCGTCTCGGTCAGCTCCGAGGCCGCGACGTAGCCCCGGTTGACGGTGAACACCCTGTGGTTCGGCGTACACCGCAGCTCCATGCCGTTGTCGAAGCGGAGCCGGAGGATCTCGTTGAGTCCGGTGATCATGAAGGCCTCGGGCCGGGTGAGCTCGACCCTCTGGGCCGGGGCGTCGGCGTTGGTGGCGTCGTGCGTGTAGACGCCGAACGCCTCGCCCTTGCGAGCCCGGTCGAAGAGCTCGTCGAAGCGGATCAGGCCCTTGTCGGTGTGGACCCGGGCGTCGCCCGGGAAACAAGGGTTGGAAGCGTTGATACGGCCCGTGTTCGCCGCCGTGTGCCAGCGGTTGATGGTGGTGTCGAACTGCATGCCGGGGTCGGCACACTCCCACGTGGCCTCGGCGATCTGGCGGAAGAGCTCCCGCGCCTTGACCGTGCGCACGGGTTCGCCGGTGGTGACGGCCTTCAGTTGCCAGTCGGCGTCGTCGAGCACGGCTTGCATGAACTCGTCGGTGACCCGTACCGAGTTGTTGGCGTTCTGGTATTGGGTCGAGTGGCTGTCGCGGCCGTCCAGGTCCATGTCGAAACCGGCGTCGCGCAGGACGCGGGCCTTGCGCTCCTCGATCGCCTTGCACCAGATGAAGTCCTCGATGTCGGGGTGGTCGGCGTTGAGGATGACCATCTTGGCGGCGCGCCTCGTGGTGCCGCCGCTCTTGATCGTTCCGGCCGAGGCATCGGCGCCCCGCATGAAGCTGACCGGACCGGAGGCAGTACCTCCTCCCTTGAGCTTTTCGTAAGAGGATCGAATCGTCGAAAGGTTGATCCCTGCGCCTGACCCGCCCTTGAAGATGGTCCCTTCCTCGACGTACCAGTTCAGAATCGACTGCATGGTGTCGTCGACAGCAAGGATGAAGCACGCCGAGGCCTGGCTCGTGCGTCCGGCCACGCCGATGTTGAACCACACGGGTGAGTTGAAGGCCGCCTTCTGGTGGAGCACCAGGTGCTTGAGCTCGGCCTGGAAGCTCTCGGCCTCGGTGTCGTCGACGAAGTAGCCGTCCTTGCGGCCCCAGGCGGTGATGGTGTCGGCGACCCTGTCGATCACCTGGCGGAGCGACGACTCCCGCTCGGGCGAGCCCAGCGGCCCCCGGAAGTACTTCTGGGCCACGATGTTGGTGGCGTTCTGCGACCAGCTGACGGGGAACTCGACGTCGCGCTGCTCGAAGGCCACCGAGCCGTCCCGGAAGTTGGTGATGCGGGCGTCGCGGCGCTCCCAGACCACCTCGTCGTAGGGATCGGTGTCCTCCACCGTGAAGTGGCGGCGGATGCCGATGCCTGTCTGCTCCGGGGCCATGGCCATTCGGGGTGCCTCCCTGACGGCGTTGGGTGATTCGGCGGGTTGACTCCCCTGCAGACCCGCCAGCCACAAGATGTTGTGGTGGGCAGAGGGTGAGCCACGAGATAGCCGGATAATTACATCACCGTACTTTCACCCCTGTCAACGGTTGCCGCCGGAAAAAGCCCACGTCAGGGCCGTGACGGAAAAAAACTCCGGCGGGGGTCGGGCGGCGGCTAGGCCGGCGGAGGCGTCGGCCGCTTCGACAGCAGGCCGACCTCGCGCTCGAAGTCGTCCGGGCCCTCGAAGCCCTTGTACACGCTGGCGAAGCGCAGGTAGGCCACCTCGTCGAGGGCCCGGAGCCGGTCGAGCACCACGGCGCCGATGCGGGCGCTGGGAAGCTCCGGCCCCTCCATGCGCAGCACCTCCTCGACCTCGGCTCCCAGGGCCTCGATCTGGGGAACGGTGACGGGCCGGTTCTTGGCCGCGGCCAGCACCCCGGCCTCGAGCTTGGCCCGGCGGAAGGGCTCCCTGCCGCCGGCGCGCTTGAGCACCACGAGGGGGGCCTCCTCCACCCGCTCGTACGTCGTGAAGCGCCGTCCGCACCCGAGGCACTCCCGCCGGCGGCGGATGGCCGCCCCGTCCTCGGCCGTACGCGAGTCGACGACCTTGTCGTCGAGGCTGGAGCACGCCGGACAGCGCACGGTTCCGACCGTATCCCGCCTGATCCCGGCGCGCCGCCCGTCTCCTCCCGCTTCTGGTGACGGAAGCCGCCAACTATGGCAACTATGGGGGCTGAGCGTCACCAGAACCTGCGGCGCCGCTCGGGCGCCGCTACGGCTCGGCCCGGCGGGGGGGCTCGTCGCCCGCCTGGTCGTCGAGCGCGTTCTTGGCCGCGCCGGCGGCCTTGTCGATCTTGTCGGAGTACTTGCCGCCCGTCTTCTCGTCGACCGCGTCGGCGGCCTTGTCGATGGCGCCGTCGATCTTGTCGGCGTGGTCCTGGGCCAGGTCCTTGGCCTTGTCGAAGAGTCCCATCCCTTGATGGTAACGGCCGGGCCCCAGAACGTCCGCTCGCTGCTAGCCCACCACCAGGCGGTCGCCGGCCCGGATGACCGCGCCCCCGTTGGCCGCGGCCAGGCGGTCGACCAGGGGCCGGGGGTCGCCGTCGGGCTGGAGGCGGCGGGCGATGGTCCACAGCGTGTCGCCGGGTGCCACCTCGACGACGGTGGCGCCCTGCCCGGGCGGAGGGGCGGAGCGCACGGGGGCGGTGAGGACACCCCCGAGCGCTCCGATCGCGGCCCAGGCGGCGAGCACCAGCCCGACCGCGA
>DASZOE010000373.1:0-2691 GCA_035550945.1 Acidimicrobiales bacterium | reverse complement strand
CGCGCCGTGGGGCATCCCGTTCGTGGCGATGGGCCTGTACTTCATCTTCGGCCGGTTCGTCTACAAGCGGCGCATGAAGCTACGGACCGCCTACGGCGTGACCACAGATCGAGCCATCGTCGCCGTCGGAGATTTCTCGCTGACGGAGATGCCGATCAAGCAGGTGGCGACGTCGCAGCATCGCTCTCGGGATGGTCGGCACGTCTCGGTCACGTTCGAGACACCGGGCGCCCTTGGGGAGGCGTTTACGGCAATACAGGGATGACGTCCCGCCTCGTGGTGGAGAAGTGATCTCCGGCGAGGACGATCGTAGAGATGCTCGCAGCGGCGTGCACGTGGGCGATGGCCCGCACCCTCCATACCAGCCCTGTGCTTTCAGAGCCTCTGCGGCCGTCTCAGGGGACGGTTCTCAGCTCGCCAGGCGCTTCCGGCGCCGGGTGGACTGTGGGAGCGCCGTCGCGTCGCTCTGCCGGAGTCGGGCCATGGACGTCTCGGACAGATAGCGGCGCTCGGCCACGGCCCACTCGTCGTGCTGCTCGACGACCACGGCGGTGACCAAGCGGTCGATGGCGGCGTCGTTGGGGAATACCCCGACAACGCCGGTGCGCCGCTTGATCTCCCGATGCAGGCGCTCGAGCGGGTTGGTCGACCACAGCTTGCGCCAGTGCTCGAGGGGGAAAGCGCTGAACGCCAACAGGTCGTCGCGGGCATCGATGAGCATGACGGCCACGTCGGGGAACTGGGCCTCGAGGGTGGCGACGATGCGTTCGAACTGAGCGGCCACGGCGCCGGCGTCGGGCTGGGCGAAGATCGTGCGGATGGCGGCGGCCACCATCTCGGCGTTGGCCCTGGTGACCTTGGCCAACACGTTGCGCATGAAGTGCACACGACACCTTTGCCAGGAAGCACCGATGAACACCTTGGCGATGGCGGCCTTCAGCCCCAGGTGGTGGTCGGAGATGACCAGGCGCACGCCGGTGAGGCCGCGAGAGCGCAGGGAGCGGAAGAACTCGGTCCAGAAGTCCTCGTCCTCGGTGTCGCCGACGGCACAGCCGAGCACCTCCCGCTCGCCGGTCATGGCCACCCCGGTGACCACCACGACGGCCCGCGAGACCACCTGGCCGCCCACCCGGCCCTTGAGATAGGTGGCGTCGGCGAAGACGTAGGGGAACTCGACGTGGCCCAGGCTCCGGGTGCGAAAGGCGGCCATCTCCTCGTCCAGGCCACCGCAGATGCGGCTGACCTCGCTCTTGGAGATCCCGCTGGCGGCGCCCAGGGCGGCGACCAGGTCGTCGACCTTGCGGGTGGAGACCCCGTGCACATAGGCCTCCATGACCACGGCGAACAGCGCCCGGTCGATGCGCCGACGGCGCTCGAGGATGGAGGGGAAGAAGCTCCCCTTGCGCAGCTTGGGAATGCGCAGCTCGACGTCGCCGGCCTTGGTGGTCAACAGCCGCTCTCGGCTGCCGTTGCGCTGGTTCGTGCGCGTGTCCGTGCGCTCGTAGCGCCCTGCGCCGATGCGCTCGGTCGCCTCCGTGTCAATCAACGCCTGCAGCACCAGCTCGACGCCCTTGCGGATCACGTCGATGTCGCCGCCGGCGCGGATCGCGCCCAGCAGCTCGGTCACGTCAGACTGGGTAAGGGTCACCGGGAGTCTCCCTTCAGCTCTCTTTGGTCGGAAAGCCGAAGAGCTCCCGGTGACCCGCCTCAGTGGTGGATGCTCCCGGCTTCTACACCACTCGGGGGGACGTCAGCCAATACAGGCATGGAGTTCCTCGTCTGGGGCGCCACGCCGGTCGCCTTCTACGACGTGTCGGAGCCCGACGCGCTTCTCGCCGCCCTCGAACGGGCGCGGGGCGCGTGAGTCGTCAGCGCGGTCAGGAGCTCCTGGTCCGGGCGGGCGAGCGGGTGGTGCGGGCGCCGCCCAAGCTGATGGCGGGAGCCCGCCGGGCGCGCCCGGCCAGCCCGCCGTCACACCGTGAATCGCCCGACCACCGAGCCCTGGGCGAACGGGGAAGGCCCGTCGTCGATGGCCGCGACGGCCCCCTTCACGGGAGGGGCCACCTCGTAGATCGTCTGGGCCGACGGGTTCGCCTCGACGGCCTGCCGGACCGACGGGAGCGCAGCCGAGGCGACCGCCGACCAGAACCGGTCGGACTGTCGCTTCGTCCATTCTTCGGGGTTCTGGCAAACCTTCGTGGCGAAGGTGTCGTTCGCGACCACGGCCAGCGCCAGCCGGAACACCGATCCGTCCCGGTACACGACCAGCCGGAGGGCGTACCCGCCCTCGGGGTGGGTGGCCGGCAGGGGCTCGGCGCCCCCGTAGGCGATGGTGAACTCGGGCACGACGGCCGGTCAGCCGGTCAGCCGCTCAGCCGCGGTGACGGGGAGCCAGTCGGGGCGGCCCGCCTCGTAGGCGGTGATGGCCGCCCCGTGGCGGAGGGTGAGCCCGATGTCGTCGAGGCCCTCCAGCAGCCGCCAGCGGGTGAAGTCGTCGAGGGGGAAGGGTGCCTCGATGCCCGCCGCCGGCGCCCGCACCAGCCGGGCCTCGACGTCGACGGTGACCTCGAGGCCGGGGTCCGCCTCCACCGCGGCGAGCAGCGCCGCCCCTGTCTCCTCGTCCACCTGGGCGGGCACGAGGCCGGCCTTTGTGCAGTTGGTGCGGAAGATGTCGGCGAAGCGGGGTGACAC
>DASZOE010000372.1:0-13978 GCA_035550945.1 Acidimicrobiales bacterium | reverse complement strand
ACTCGTACGTGGTCGTCGACAGTGAGCACGTCGAGCCCATCGCCCCCATGCCGTGGGAGGAGATCCGCTACCGCCCCCACCTCGCCCGGTTCGGCGGCGAGGAGATCGTCGTCGTCGTGCGCGACCGGGAGATCTCGAAGGCCCAAGAGGCCGGCATGGAGGTCGACTGGTTCTTGAGCGAGGTGGCCGATCGCACCAAGCACTGCGACTTCCCACCCCTCGTCACCACCTGCACGAATGGCGAGAACGGGGCGTGGTTCCGCGACACGTCCCCGGGGGGCAACTTCTGGAGTGGCTTCCATGCCGAGCTCATGGAGCGGGTGCGGGCGGGCCGGGCGAACGGCCTACGGCCGGACTTCATCACCGAGTACCTCGACCGTCACGGCGTGCACGGGGAGGTCAAGGTAGGCCCGGGTACATGGAACACCGGCTCGCACGACGGCTCCGGGTTCGTGCAGTGGACGGGCTCGCCCGGCCAGCGCGATGCGCTCACCCGGGTGGGGGAGATGAGCCAGGCCGTGCACATGGCCAGCCGCAACGCGATCGGCGTGGGTGCGACCGACCCCGAGCTGTACGTCAAGCTCGGAGAGGCCCTGCGGCTCGTGCTGCGAGCCGAGACGAGCTGCAACTTCTTCTGGGGCGAGGCCTGGGTGCAGCGGTGCCACGACGATCTCGACGAGGCAAGCCGTCAGCTGGAGCTGGCCTGGACCCACCTCTCGGAGGGATGAGGGACGAGACCGGGGACGTGCGCCACGTCGCCGCCTGCACTTCGGGAGCCCCTCTGGCGTAGCATCGGCGCAGCGGCGGAGCCGACGGACCAGACCCACCACGCGGAGCCGAACATGTCGTCCCCATCGTCGCTGCCTGTTCGGTCGATCGTCGCCCTCCTGACCGCGGCCGTCCTGCTGGCCGGTTGCGGCGGCGGCGACGACGGCGGGGAGGACGACGAGGCCGCGCCGGCGACGACCGCCGTCCCCTTCCCCACCGCCCTGCCGACGCCGCGGAGCCTTACCGAGGGCGAGGCCGAGCGGGCAGCTCCCCGGTGGGAGCAGGTGAAGGTGCTCACCGGGAACGCGCCGACCGAGGTGCCGGTGACCATCGCCGAAGATGCCATCCAGTGGCGCGTCAAGTGGGACTGCGAGAAGGGGAGGATGGTGATCAACACCACGCCGCCGCCGCCCCGCTCGGGCCCCCTGGTGGACCGTCCCTGCCCCGACAAGGGAGAGGGGTTCTCCGTCCTGCATGGTGAGGTCACGCTCACGGTCCAGGCGTCGGGACCTTGGAAGGCCACCGTCGAGCAGCAGGTGGACACGCCGCTCGACGAGCCGCCGCTCCCGGAGATGGCCACGGCGCGGGAGCTGGGCCGGGGCGAGTTCTACAACGTCGACAAGACCGGGAAGGGCACCGCCATCCTCTACGAGCTCTCCGACGGCAGGCGCGCCCTGCGGTTCGAGCCCGGGTTCGAGGTGCTCAACGACCCCGACCTCGTCGTGTGGCTCAGCGAGGCGACGGCCCCCAGGACGAGCAAGGAGGTCGAGGACAGCCCCCACGTGGAGATCGCCGCCCTCAAGTCCACCAAGGGCTCGCAGAACTACATCGTCCCCGACGACCTGCCCATCGGCAGGATCGGCTCGGTCGCCCTGTACTGCGTCCCCGTCCCGTCGATCTACATCGCCGCCAGCCTGTCGTGAGGCCGGTCCGGGCACTCGTCGCCGTGCTCCTGGCGGGGAGCCTGTCGCTGGTGGCCTGCTCCGACGACGGGTTCGACGCGGGGGTGGGAGCCGAGCCCAAGGCGGGGACCTGGAAGACCTGGGTGCTCTCGGAGCCGGACGAGATCGAGGTGCCCGAGCCCCCGTCGGGGGAGAGGACCCGGGCCGAGACCGCCGAGCTGCGCCGGCTGGCGGGGGAGCGGACGCCCGAGGTCGAGCAGCGGGTCGAGCGGTGGAACCCGAGCCTGGCGCTCAAGCCGTGGCTCGACCTCAACCTGGAGCTCGTCGCCGCCGGCGTCAAAGACCCGCCCCTCGCCTCACGGGGCTACTCGCTGACCACGGTGGCGATCTACGACGCCCTCGTGGCCACGTACCACTGGAAGTACGAGTACGGGCGCAGGCCCCCGTCGGGGGTCCCCACCCTCGTGCCGTCCGGGCCCGACCCGTCGTACCCGTCGGAGCACGCGGCCATCGCCGGCGCCGCCTCGCGGGTGCTGACCTATCTGTTCCCCGGTCGGGCCGTCGGCCTCTTCGACAGCATGGCCGAGGAGGCGGCCGAGTCGCGGGTGCAGGCGGGAGCCAACTACCGCAGCGACGTGGAGGCCGGTCTGGCCCTGGGCCGGGCCGTGGCCGACAAGGTCCTGGCCAGGGCCCGGGCCGACGGCTCCGACCGGGTGTGGGACGGCTCCCGCCCTCCGGGCGTGGGGCGCGGGCCCGCCTTCTGGGAGCCGCCGCCCGGGTCGGTGACCCCGCCCACCCAGCCGCTGGCCGGTACCTGGAGGACGTGGGTGCTGAGCTCGGGGAGCCAGTTCCGCCCGCCCCGTCCCCCGGCGATCGTCTACGGCTCCCCGGAGCACATCGCCCAGATGCGGGAGGTGATGGACGTGCGCGCCCGCATCACCCCCGAGCAGGAGCGCATCGCCCGGTTCTGGGTGGGGGGCCAGGGCTCGGCCCTCCCCCCTGGCCTCTGGAACCAGGTGGCGCTCGTGTACCTCGCCAATACCGAAGACAGCGCTCCCCGCGCCGCGCGCCTGTTCGCCGCCCTGAACGTGGCCGAGCACGACGCCGCCGTCGCCGTCTGGGACACCAAGTTCGCGTACTGGAGCGCCCGGCCCGTCAACGCCATCCGCGACCTGGGCCTGGACCCGGGGTGGCGGCCGCTGCTGGCCACGCCGACCTTCCCGGGCTTCGTCTCCGGCCATTCCGGCTACTCGGCGGCTGCGGCCGACGTGTTGTCGTACTTCTTCCCCTCGGAGCGGGCGACTTTCCAGGCCAAGGCGGACGAGGCCGCGGTCTCACGCCTCTACGCCGGCATCCACCCCCGGGCCGACAACGACTACGGGGCCGAGCTCGGCCACAAGGTGGGCGGTGCGGTCGTGGAACGGATCAAGCGGGACGGCGCCGACCTCTGAGCGGCCCCCGACGCCCCGAGCAGGAGCTGCGCGTATCAGGCTGCCCACTTCCCGCTCTCCTGGCCGACGGCCCGGCGGCCGGACGCGAGAGGTCGAAATGGTCGAAGAGCAGGCGATCACCAGCGGAGAGGCGGCGGTCCGCTTCCTGAAGGACGAGGCCGTGTACCCGGCCAGGGACGAGCTCTCGTCCGAGGTCGACATGGTGATGAAAGGGGGCATCACCAGCGGAGTCGTCTATCCCCTGGCCGTCTGCCAGCTGGCCCGCTCCCACCGGTTCCGGAACCTGGGCGGCAGCTCGGCAGGAGGCATCGCCGCGGCCATGGCCGCCGCCGCCGAGCTGGCCCGGGGGTCGGGCGGGTTCCAGCGCCTGGCCGCCCTCCCGGACGAGCTGGGCTCCAACCTGCAGGCGATCTTCCAGCCGAGCCCCGGCACCCGGCCGCTGTTCGCCGTACTGCTGGCCTCCATCGACAAGTCGGGGAGCAAGGTCGTCAAGGGAGCCAGGGTCCTGGCCGCCATCGTCCGCGGCGCCCTGGGCTGGGTGCTGACCGCCGTCGCCGCCGTCATGGTTCTCTCCCTGGCAGGCGTCCTCCTCGCCGCGGGGACGCCGGACAGCGGCGGGGACTGGGTCCAGGTCGCGGTGGCGACGGTGCTCCTCCTCCTTCCCGCCCTGGTGCTCGGCCTGGTGGCCGCCGCCGCCGGCCTCGTGCTCGGGGCCAGGGCGAGGCTGGAGGCCAACGGGTACGGGCTGTGCCGCGGCTCCAACGGCCCGGCCCCGCCCCCACCGGCGACGGGCGCCGTCGAGCCCTTCACGGACTGGTTGCACACCAAGCTCCAGGAGGTGGCCGGCCTCCGGGCCGACGACGTCCTGACCTTCGGCCACCTCTGGGGGGACCCGGGCCGCAGCGAGCCGCCCGACGACGCCGATGTCCGCCTGGAGATGATGACCACCAACGTCACCCACTGCCGGCCCGTGCGCCTGCCGTTCGAGCTGGACGTCTACTACTTCTGCCCGGCGGAGCTGGCGCTGTACTTCCCCCCGCCCGTCTTCGAGCACGTGATGCGGCACAGCCGGCCGCCGGCCTCCGGTCCTGCGTGGATGTGCGAGGAACACCGGGTGCCGCTGCTCCATCTGCCCAGCGCCGGGAAGATGCCCGTCGTGATGGCCGTGCGCATGACGCTGAGCTTCCCGGTGCTGATCAGCGCCGTGCCCCTCTTCGCCATCGACCGGTCGGCCGAGCCCCAGTGCCCGGTGCGGTGCTGGTTCTCCGACGGCGGGATCAGCAGCAACTTCCCCATCCACTTCTTCGACTCGTTGTGGCCGAAGCGCCCGACGTTCGGCATCAGCCTCGGTCCCTACCCGACGGGGAGGCCCGACCAGCACGTCTACCTGCGGGACCCCCGGGCCACCGCCCAACCGAGGGTGCGCCCGTCGGGGACGCTGGTGGGGTTCTTCGCGGCCATCCTCGACACCCTCCAGAACTGGTCCGACGAGGGCCAGAGCACCCTCCCCGGGTTCCGCGACCGGATCGTGGAGGTGCGCCACACCGAGGAGGAGGGGGGCATGAACCTGAACATGGACCGGGAGCGGATCATGTCGATGTGCCTCCGCGGCTACCTCGCGGCCAAGGAGCTGCAGCTCTTCCACTTCGACCACCACCGCTGGGCCCGGTACCGCACGGCCATGGCCGAGCTGGACAAGGCGACCGCCAACATGGCGTCCAAGTACGACGCCCCCTTGCCCGACGGCCATCCGGGCTACCGGGATTTCGTCGCTGCCCTGCCCGCGGGGTCGGGGGACGACCGGGGCCCGGCGTGGCGGGCCAAGGCGGTGGCGCGGACCGACCTGCTCCTGCGCTTCGCGGGCCGGAAGGCGGACGGCTCCGTCGAGCCGGTCGCGCCCGACTTCCCGGCCGAGGAGCCCAAGCCGGCGCCCGACCTGCGGGTCGTGGCCCACTTCTGATCCCTTCCCCTGTGTGACGGTGCGCGCGTTCGCACTGTGACGGAAGGCAGCGACGGGAGCCCCGCTCGTCGTCATCCTCGGTCCCACAGCACCTGACAGGTGGGGGTACGGGGGATCGTGAAGACCAACTGTGGTGGACAAGTCAAGGAGCGGGGCCCGGGGGGCGCCGAGGAGACGGGCCTGGCCGAGCTGGTGGGCGAGGCGGCCACCGGGGACGAGCAGGCGTGGTCGGCGCTGGTCGACCGGTTCTCGGGCCTGGTCTGGTCGGTGACGAGAGCGTTCCGCCTGAGCCGGGACGACGCGGCCGACGTCTACCAGACGACCTGGTTGCGGTTCGTGGAGCATCTCGGCCACATCCGGGAGCCGGAGCGGGTGGGCTCGTGGCTGGCGACGACGACCCGCCGGCAGTGCATCGTCACCCTCGAGAAGGCGGGGCGGGCCGTCCCCACGGAGTTCGAGGACAGCCAGCTCCTCGCGCCCGACAGGACCTCCGAGCTGGACGCCGTGCTCGACGCGGGCCAGGACCGGGCCGCCCTCCGGGAGGCGTTCGACGACCTGCCGGAGCGGGGACGGGCACTCCTGCGGGTGCTGTCGGCCGATCCCGCGCCGAGCTACGCCGAGGCCGCGGCCGTGCTCGACATGCCCATCGGCAGCATCGGCCCCACCCGGGCCCGTTGCCTGGAGCGCCTGCGCAGGAGCCCCCAGCTCGTCCGCCTCACCGCCGACATGGGCATCTCCCTCTCGGCCTAGGACGACGAGCGCCGGAGAAGACCGGCGCGGTCGACGACCGAGACCCGGCCCCGGCCCAGGGCGATGGTGCCGAGCTTCTCCTCGCGGCGCAGGGCGCGGTTCACGGTGGCGCGCGTCGTGCCCGCCAGGCCGGCCAGGTCCTCCTGGGTGAGGGGCACCACGTCGCCGTACACCTCCGAGAGCTCCACGATCCGCCGCCACAGGCGGACGTCGGCCGGCAGGTACAGCGCCTCCAACAGGCGCTCGGTGAGGCGGTCGACGCGTGCCGCCAGCAGCTGCACGAGGAAGTCGGTCACCGTCGGGTCGGCGCGCCGGAGGGCGGAGAAGGTCGTCTCGTCGATCGACAGCGTCTCGGTGCGCTCCATGGCCACGGCCGTCGCTCCCCGCCTCCGGCCCGGGGCGAGCAGGGCCAGCTCGCCCACGACGCCGCCGGGCAGTACGAGGTCGACGGTGGCCACGTCCCCCTGCGGAGTGGTGACCCGGACGGCGATCCGGCCCTTGTCGACGAGGTGCAGGGTCGTCGCCGGATCGCCCTCGTGGAAGAGCACCTCGTGGCGGGCGAACCGCCGCCGGTGGGCGCTGGCGATCACCCGCCTGACCTCGTCCTCGGCCAGTCCGTCGAGCATCCTCCACCGCACCGCCAGAGAATAGGAGCCGGCGCCCGAATGGGGCCCGGAGATCGGCGGCTGATTCGGCAAATACGACCATGGGCGCGGTCAGCGCCACGTCGCGTGTCGGGCAGGCGGGCCAGCCATTCAAGGAATTACTCTGGCGGCGTGACCGATCGCCGCTCGACCGGAATGGCGGGCGTGCTTTTCACGGATCTCGTCGGCTCGACCGACCTGACGGCGCAGGTTGGCCAGGAGGCTTTCGACGAGGTCCGGCGGGAGCATTTCACCCGCCTGCGGGGGGCCGCGGTCCAGAACAGTGGGCGCCAGGTGAAGACGCTGGGCGACGGCGTGCTGGTGGTCTTCGATTCCGCCAGTGACGCCGTGGCCTGCGCCATCGCCATGCAGCAACTGGTCGAGCTACAGGCCCGCACGCGCGACATCCCGCTGGCCATCCGCGTCGGGCTGGCCGTGGGGGAGGTCACCTTCGAGGAGGGGGACGTCTTCGGCCGGCCCGTGGTGCAGGCGGCCCGGCTGGTCGACCTGGCGAGGGGCGGGCAGATCCTCGCCGCCCAGGCGGTCCGGCTCATGGCCAGCGGCAGCCCGGGAGCCACCTTCCGCGAGGTCGGGCTCCTGCATCTGAGGGGCCTGCCCGAGGACGTCCTCGCCTTTGAGGTGGGCTGGGAGCCGCTGGCCGGATCGTCGATCCCGCTGCCCACGCTGCTCACCGACGTCGGCCCCATCTTCGTGGGGCGGGGGGACGAGTTCGGGCAGCTCCGGCAGGCGTGGGACGCCACCATGAGCGACGGCCTGCGGGTCATGCTGCTCGCCGGCGAGCCGGGTGTCGGCAAGACCCGGCTCGCGGCCGAGCTGGCGGCCCAGGTCCACGGCGAGGGCGCGCTGGTCCTCGCCGGGCGCTGCGACGAGGACCTCGGCGTCCCCTTCCAGCTCTTCGTGGAGCCGCTGCGGCACTTCGTCGACCACTCGCCCGACGACGCCCTGCCCGCCCGTCTCGGGCGCTACGGCGGGGAGCTCGTCCGCCTCGTACCCGAGCTCGCCGAGAGGGTGCCGGGCCTGCCGCTCCCCATGACGTCGGACCCCGAGACCGAGCGCTACCGGGTCTTCGACGCGGTGGCCGCCTGGCTCGGTGAGGCCTCCGCGGCCCATCCCCTCCTGCTCGTGCTCGACGACCTCCACTGGGCGGCCAAGCCCAACCTGCTGCTGTTGCGCCATGTCCTGCGCTCCGGAGCCCTGGGCCGGGTGCTCGTCCTCGGCACCTACCGCGACACCGAGCTCACCCACAACCACCCCTTGGTCGAGCTGGTGGCCGACCTCCGGCGGGGGACGCCCATGGGCCGGCTGCTGCTCGACGGCCTGACCCAGCAGGGGGTCACCGCCTATCTCGAGGAGGCGGTCGGGGGGGACCTCGAGGAGAGGGGCCGGGCCGTGGCCCGGGCCATCCACGCCCAGACCCAGGGCAACCCGTTCTTCGTGCGGGAGGTGCTGCGCCACCTCGTGGAGACGGGGGCGTTCCACAAGCAGAACGGGCGTTGGGAGGCCCGCCTCCCGGCCGAGGAGCTCGGCATTCCCGAAGGAGTGCGGGAGGTCGTGGGCCGGCGCCTGACCCGCCTGTCCGAGATGTGCAATCGGGTGCTGCGGGTGGCGTCCGTGATGGGCCCGGAGTTCGACCTCCAGGTCCTCCGCGTCGCCGGAGACCTCGACGAGGAGAGCGTGCTCGCCGCCCTGGAGGAGGCGATCGCGGCACGGCTGGTCGTCGAGTCGCCGGCCCGGGCCATGCGCTACCGCTTCGCGCACACGCTGATGCGGGAGACCGTCTACGGCGAGCTCTCGACCGCCCGCCGGGTCACCCTGCACAGGCGGGTCGCGGAGGCGCTCGAGTCCACGTACGCGGCACGTCTCGACGACCACCTGCCGGCGCTGGCCCACCACTACGCCAACGCCGCCATTCCCGTGGGAGCGTCGAAGAAGGCGGTGGCCTTCGCCCGCCAGGCCGGAGACCGGGCCCTCGTGCAGCTGGCGCACCACGACGCCATCACGTTCTTCCAGCAGGCGCTCGACCTCCTGGAGATCTCCGAGGGCGAGCCGGACCTCGGCGAACGCCTGGAGATCCTGATCCGTCTGGGAGAGGCCCAGCGCCGGGCCGGGGATCCCGCCCACCGGGACACCCTGATCGCGGCCTGCCGTCTGGCCCGTGACCGGGGTGACCCGGAGGCACTGGCTCGGGCCGCCCTCGCCAACAGCCGGGGGATGTTCGCCATCATCGGCACGGTCGACGAGGACCGGACGGCGATGTTGGAGGCGGCGCTCGAGACCCAGGGCGGGGAGGACACGACCCTTCGGGCCCGGCTGATGGCCAATCTCGCGGGCGAGGTCGTCTACGCCAAGGACCAGGAGCGGCGCTACCGCCTCAGCGCCGACGCGCTGGCCATGGCCCGCCGGCTGGAGGAGCCCCAGACCCTGGCCCACACCCTGCTCGCCCGCATCGTGGCCATCTGGGGTCCGGGGACCGCCCACGAGCGCCTGGCCGCCTCCGAGGAGCTGCTGGCGGTGGCCACCGAGCTCGACGACTCGGTGCTCGTGTGCGCCGGGTGCTGGCACCGGTTCATCGCGGCGATGGAGACCGGCGAGGTGGCGATCGCCGACCGCTGCCTGGAACGGGCCGAGCGGCTGGCCGACGACCTCGGCCAGCCCACCATCCGCTGGCTCACGATGATCCTCCGGGCCAACCGGCTCCTGACAGTGGGACTGCTCGCCGAGAGCGAGCACGTCGCCGCCCAGGGGTTCGCGCTGGGGCGGTCCGCCGGCCATCCCGACGCCTTCCTCTACTACGGGATCCACATCTTCAACGTGCGGTTCGAGAGCGGGAACCTGGCCGAGATCGCCGACGACGTGATCCAGATCGCCGGCGCCAGCCCGGGCGTCCTCTCCATCCGGGCGACCCTTGCCCTCCTGTACACCGAGACGGGCCAGCTCGAGAAGGCCAGGCCGATCTACGAATCTGTGGTCGACGAGCTCGGCGCCGTCCCCCTGGAGGCGTCGTGGCCCCGTGCCGTCACCCAGGCCGCGCTGACGTGCGCCCGCCTGCAGGACCGCCCGCGGGCCGCCACCCTCCTCGACCTGCTCGTCCCCTACGCCGGTCAGATGGTCTGCACCGGGCTCAGCTGGGCCGGGGCCTTCGACCACTACATCGGGATGCTGTTCGCCGTCGTCGACCGCCTCGACGATGCCGAGGCGCGGCTCGCCCGGGCCGAGGCCGCCCACGCCCGGGTCCCGGCCCCGTCGTGGCTGGCGCGCTCGCGCCTGGAGCGGGCCCGCGTCCTGCTGGCCCGACGGGCCGCCGGCGACGTCGAGCGGGCCGGCGCCCTCCTCGACGACGTGCTGAGCACGGCCCGGGAGCACGGCCTCGGTGCCGTCGAGCGCGGCGCCGTCGAGCTTCTCCGGAGATGACCTCGCCGGCGCCGCGCCAGACGGTGTGTGCGGCCCGACACATCCGGCGTGTGTCCGAGGGCATTGCCAGCCCCACGGCCGCTCTCTAGGCTCGGACGTGCATCCACGGGGGACGCACTGAGCGGACGGTGTCGATATGTGGAAGCTGCGACGAGCGTTCTGGAACTGGTTGATGCCCACGAAGTTCCGGGCCAACCTGCCTCGTCAGGCCCCTGAGCCGACGGAGGACGAGCGGCGGGTCGTGCCGATCCCGCTGCAGAAGCGCTATCCCGCCATCCCGATCACGAAGATCCCGGTCGCCGACCACGTGCCGCCGGACGAGACGATGCGGGCCCGCCTCCTCTTCTGCAGGGTGCAGGCCTTCCTCTACCGCCGGTTCCCGCCGACGCAGGACGGGCTCCCGCCGATCCACCCGGATCCCCACGTCGCCCTCGACGAGGCGTACACGAAGCGCCACCGGAAGGTCTTCCGACGGCCCGAGCTCCCCGCCGAGTACGTCGAGCCCATCGACCTGGGGTACCTGGCCGTGGCCGGGCCGTACGCCTGCTACCTGCAGGCCTGTGAGGACGGGTACGAGTGGGACTTCCGTTTCCTGGGCGGCTACGAGCACCATCCGGAGCTGCGGTCGCTCGCGTGCCGTGTGCTGTTCCGGGCCGACGAAGACGCACAGCGCCTGTCGGCGGTCGAGATCGACTGCGAGGTGGGCGTGTGCCGGCCCGGCGACCCCACGTGGACGGAGGCGCGGAGGATCGCCCTCGGCGCGGCCACCAACCACCTCTCGCTCGTGCGTCACTTCAACTGGGTCCACCTGGTCACCGTGGCCAACTTCGCCATGGTGACCCGGAACAACCTCTCCGCCGACCACCCCGTGCGGCGCCTCCTCTGGCCGCACATGTGGGGGACGCAGTACTCCAACGAGCTGGTGACGGAGATCCTCCTGATGAAGGGCGGGGACTTCGAGAGCGTCTTCAGCTTCACCCACTCGGGGCTGTGGCGGCTGTTCGAGGACTCCTACGCCCAGTACGACATCCGGGTCCTGGACCCGACGGCCGACGCCGAGCGGCGGGGCATCCTCAAGGGCGGGTTCGCGCTGCCGTACCTGGAGAACCGCCAGGCTCACCACGACGTGTTCCACAGCCACGCCCAGCGCTGGCTCCGGCTCTCCTACGACTCCGACGAAGCGCTCCGGGCCGACGGGAGCATGCGGGCGTGGCTCGACGAGCTGGAGCGGTTCATCCCCGGGGGCGTGCGGGGGCTGCTGGGGAACGACGTCACCATCGACGGCGTGGCCCGGCTCACCGCCGGCTTCATCTACCTCGGGTCCGTCGAGCACGAGGTCCTGGGGACGGGACTGTGGGACTACCAGGTCTGGCCCCACGTGCAGCCGACACGGATCTACCGGTCGGGGCGGCGCGAGTCGGTCGACGTCTACCAGCGACTGGTGAACTACAACTTCATCCTGAACGTGCGCCGGTCGCCGCTGCTCGCGGACTTCTCGGACATGGCGCGTGACCAAGCCGGCAAGGAGGCGTTCCGCACCTTCCTCGCGGACCTCCAGGCCCTGCAGGAGCGGCTGGACGCCGAGGATCCCGCCTGCTGGAAAGTGTCGCCCAGACTCCTCGAGTCGGGGGTCAACGGCTGACGCCACCCGTGGGGGTGCGGCGGGCCCGAGCAAACGAGCGCGGAGGTGCGGCGGTGGGGAGTTGGCAGGAGGGTCCGAGGTGGGTCCGGGTCGAGCGGTACCGGCCGAAGGCCCTCGAGAGGCTGATCGTCCGCCCGGCGGCATGGCTCGACCGCCGGTTCGGCTGGGACAAGCTGCCGGTGCCCCTTGCGATCTTCACCCTCGCCGGCATACGCGACCGCCTCAGGGCGATGAACCTCCACGACACCGGAGTGCCGGCCGAGGGGGGGACGCCCACCGCCGAGCAGCAGGCGTTCCGCGCCGCCGACGGCAGGTGGAACGACCTGAACCACCCGAGCATGGGCGCGGCGCTGACCCCGTTCGGCCGCAACGTGCCCCCCGCCGAGAACCAGCCCGAGACAGAGCCGACGCTGTCCACCCCGGACCCCAGGCTGATCAGCCGGGCCCTCCTCACGCGGGACCAGTTCATCCCCGCCACCACCCTGAACGTGCTCGCCGCCGCCTGGTTGCAGTTCGAGATCCACGACTGGTTCCGGCACGCCAGCCACCTCACCGACCGGTATCGCCTCCCCGCCCAGGACGGTGACCGGGGGGCGCCCGAGCTGGTCGTCGACCGGACCGAGCCCACCGACGTGGCCGGCAAGTTCCTGAGCGAGGACACCCACTGGTGGGACGGCTCGCAGATCTATGGATCGAGCGAGAGCCAGCGCAAGCTGCTTCGCGACCGCGAGCACCTGCGCGTCGACGGCGGGACGATCCCCGCCGAGCTCACCGACCATCTGGACTTCCGTGGGGCCCACGCCGGATTCTGGGCCGGGTGGGTGACGCTGCACAGCCTCTTCGCGCTCGAGCACAACGCCATCTGCGAGCACCTGCGGCGCGAGGAGAAGCGGGCCTGGAGCGAGGAGGAGCTCTTCGAGACGGCCCGTCTCGTCAACGTGGCCCTGATGGCCAAGATCCACACCACGGAATGGACCCCGGCGGTTCTCGCCCATCCCACCACCCAGACCGGCATGCGCATGAACTGGTGGGGGATCTCGAGGCGGCTGAAGCGGGCGCGGGGCCGCGTCACCAAGAACGAGGTGCTCAACGGCATCCCCGCGTCGCCCACCGATCACCACGGCGCGCCGTACTGCCTCACCGAGGAGTTCGTCGCCGTCTACCGCATGCACCCCCTCATCCCCGACGAGTACGTGTTCCAGCCGCTCGACGGCCGCACCCCGCCGCGGGCGCTACGGATGGGCGACCTCCGGGCCGGCCAGGCCATCCCCCGGGTGCGTGAGGTCGGGATGCCAACGATGTTCCACAGCTTCGGTGTGGCCCACCCGGGCGCCATCACCCTCCACAACTTCCCGCGGGCCCTCCAGGAGTTCACCCCCGCCGAGGTGAACGGCGGGTCGAGCGCCGCACCGCCGGGGCGAGCCCCCGGGCAGGGCGACCAGACCGTCGACCTGGCCGCGGTCGACATCTTCCGCAACCGGGAGCGGGGCGTGCCCCGGTACAACCGGTTCCGCCAGGCCTTCCACAAGCCGCCCGTCCGCAGCTTCGACGAGCTGACCTCCAACCCGGCGTGGGCCCACGAGATCCGCGAGGCCTACGAAGGTGACCTCGATGCCGTCGACGCCATGATCGGGCTCTACGCCGAGGACCTGCCCACCGGCTTCGGCTTCAGCGACACCGCCTTCCGCGTGTTCCTGCTCATGGCCTCCCGCCGGCTGAAGAGCGACCGGTTCTTCACCGACCACTACGACGAGGAGCACTACACCCGGGCCGGGCTGCGCTGGATCGACGACAACAGCATGAAGACGCTTCTGTTGCGCCACTACCCCGAGCTGGGGCCGTCCCTCGGACCGGTCGAGAACGCCTTCACGCCCTGGGCCCGCGTCGCCCGCTGAGCGCCCCCTCGCCGGCGACGCCGCGGCCCCCTGTCTCACCTGGCGGGACGGCGGCTGCTTGGCGTCTCATCGCCCGTCGAAGGTGTCGCGTCCAGGAATCTTGATGCTGACTCAGCGGCCGCGGGAAGACGCCGATCCTGGGCTGGGCGGTCCCGGCACTGACGCCGGTACAGGGCCCGCTGGGGTCTGGCTCGCCGTGTCCAAACCGGGTGCCGGAGCGTTGCCGCTGCCGCCAGGGGAGGGGTTCGGGGGAGCCCCCGGGCCGGGCACGAAAGGTGGGATCGACTGGCCGGCCGGGGTCTGGCCAGCCCTGTCGAGGCCGCTCGAGCCCGGAGCCGCGGGCGGGCCCGAGGAAGGCGCGAGCGCGGGCGGTGTGGCTTGAGGGTCATCCGGCGACGCCCGGGGAGGGCTGACCGCGGGCTGCTGACCGCCCGTGGGCGCTTGGCGCCCTGATCCGTCGCCGGTGGTCACCGCTCCGCCTCCCGACGGCTCTGGCGACTGGCCGTCGGGGGCGGGAAGCTCGAAGGGGGAGAC
>DASZOE010000371.1:0-17501 GCA_035550945.1 Acidimicrobiales bacterium | reverse complement strand
AGCTGGAAGAGGTCGACGACCCGCTTCTCGCGGCCCGCGCCGTTGACCTGGGCGACGTCGGCCAGCGGGTGCTCCGGTTCTTGGCCGAGGCCGACGAGGACGAACCCCAGCTTCCCGACCACCCGGTCGTGCTGGTGGCCGACGACCTGTCACCGTCGGACACCGCGGCCATCGACCCCAAGCGCGTCGTCGGGTTCTGCACGGCGTTGGGCGGCCCGACCTCGCACACCGCGATCATCGCCCGGGCCCTCGGCATCCCTGCCATCGTCGGCACGGGGCCCGCGGCGCTGGCGCCGGCGGACCACACACCCGTGGTGCTCGACGGATCCGCCGGTACCTTGTGGCACGACGTTGACGAGCGTGACGTCGAAGCCGCGCGTCAGGCCCAGCGTGACATCGAGGCGGTCCGTGACGAGGAGTACCGCACCCGCTACCAGCCCGCCATCATGAGCGACGGGCACCGAGTGGAGGTCATGGCCAACGTCAACCGGCCCCAGGAGGCGGTTGCCGCGGTGGAGGCCGGGGCCGAGGGCGTCGGCCTCATGCGCACAGAGTTCCTCTTCCTCGGGCGCAGTGGACCACCCGGGGAGGACGAGCAGTACGAGGCCATCGCCGGGATCGTCGAAGCCCTCAATGGCCTCCCGCTCATCGTCCGCACGTTGGACATCGGCGGTGACAAGAACGCCCCGTACCTGGATCTGCCCGAGGAGGACAACTCGTTCCTCGGCATGCGCGGCATCCGGCTGTGCCTCGACCGGCCGCATCTCTTCCTGCCTCAGCTGCGGGCCATCTACCGGGCGTCGATGCTCGGGCCCGTGTCGGTGATGTTCCCGATGATCGCCCGCATTGAGGACCTCGACGCCGCCATGGACCTGGGCGAGCAAGCGCGCCAGGAGGTCGGGGCCGCACCCATCGACGTCGGGATCATGGTCGAGGTGCCCTCTGCCGTCCTGCTGGCGGCCGAGCTGGCCAAGCGGGTTCAGTTCTTCTCCATCGGCACCAACGACCTCACCCAGTACACGCTCGCCATGGACCGGCTCCATCCCGTGCTTGCCAAGCAGACCGACGCCCTGCACCCGGCCGTCCTCCGCCTGATCAAGCAGGTGGTCGACGCCGCGTCGGCGGCCGACGTCTGGGTCGGGGTCTGCGGAGGCGTCGCCGGTGAGCCCGAGGGGGCGTTGATCCTTGCCGGGCTCGGCGTGCGGGAGCTCTCGGTGAGCGTGCCCAGCGTGGCCGCCGTGAAGGCGCGGCTGCGCGGCGTCACTCGCAGCAAGGTCGAACGGCTCGCCGCCCAGGCGCTGGCCTGCAGCAGGGCCGACGACGTTCGGGCGCTGCCCCTCCCGTGACGCCCGACGTGGTGACCGTCACCGCCAACCCCGCTGTCGACCAGACCGTGTGGATTCCCGGCTTCCGCGCCGGCGAGGTGAACCGTGTGCGCCGGCAGGAGGTCGCGCCGGGCGGCAAAGGCGTGAACGTCGCCGCGTTCCTGGCCGCCTTCGGAGTACCGACCCTGACCACCGGCTTCCTGGGCACCTCGAACGCCGGGCTGTTCGAGGACTTCCTCGCCGAGCGGGGCATCGAGGAGCGGTTCGTACCCATCCCGGGGACGACCCGCACCGGGGTCAAGATCGTCGACGAGGACGCCGGGACGACGACCGACATCAACTTCCCGGGCTTCGACGTCTCGGGCGACCGGGTGGCGGAGCTCGAGGCGACGGTGGCGTCGCTCGGGCAGTCCCACGGGTGGATCGTGCTGTCGGGGAGCCTGCCACCGGGCGCACCGGTTGACCTCTACGCCCGGCTGGGGGCCGGCGCCCGCGAGCTGGGGATGCGGGTGGCGGTGGACACGAGCGGGCCCCCGCTGTCGGAGGCGGTGCAGAGTGCCCCCGACCTGGTCAAGCCCAATCGCGAGGAGTTGGAGGAACTGGTGGGGCGGACGCTGCGCGACCGTGAGGCGCTCGCCGGCGCCGCCGAGGAACTGGTGGACGCCGGCATCTCGACGGTTGTCGTGTCCCTCGGCGCCGAAGGCGCACTGTTCGTGCGCGCCGGCGAGGTGCTGTTCGCGGCCGCGCCCCGTGTGCCGGTTGCCAGCACGGTCGGAGCAGGGGATGCCATGGTGGCCGGAGCGATCACGGCGACGCTGCGCGACATGGCCCTCATGGATGTCGCCGCCCTCGCTACCGCGGCGGCCGCGACGAAGATCGGCCGCGTAGGTCCCCAGCTCGATGCAGCGGCAGCCGAAGCGGCGGCGAGAACGGTGGGGGTAAGCCCGCTGTGAGGAGGAAGCCATGAGGTTTGTCGCGGTCACCGCATGCCCGACTGGCGTGGCCCACACGTTGATGGCCGCCGAGGCGCTCCGGCGCCAGGCGCAGGTCATGGGACACGAGATCGAAGTGGAGACTCAGGGTGCCGAGGGGACGAAGCACCCGCTGACCGCCGACGCCATTGCCCGGTCGGATGCGGTGATCATCGCCGCCGACATCCACGTCGACCCGGCTCGGTTCGCGGGCAAGTCGGTACGGGCGGTGACCACCGCCGATGCCATCCGCCACACGCGGGACGTCCTCGAGTCGGCGACGGCCTCCACGTACGATCCCGACGACACGCTGCCCGAGGCTGACCGCGCAGTGGCCGCCATCCCGGCCGCCGCCGACGGTGGGCAGCGCCGGATCGTGGCAGTGACGTCGTGCCCTACGGGCATCGCCCACACCTTCATGGCTGCCGAGGGCCTCCTCCGCGCCGCCGAGAGCCTCGGTCACTCGATCAAGGTCGAGACCCAGGGCTCCGTGGGCGCCAAGAACGTCCTCACGGCCGAAGAGATCGCCGCCGCCGACGCCGTCGTGATCGCCGCCGACACGAAGGTCGACCTGTCGCGCTTCGTCGGGAAGCCGGTGCACGAGACGGGCACGAAGGACGCCCTCAAGCACGGCACCGACGTCGTGCAGCAGGCGCTGAGCCCTTCGACGCCGGTGCTCGGCCCGGGCGGCCGCGGGGGTGATGGTGACAGGCCCACTGCCCGGGAGGCCGCGGCGGCGGGCGCCGCCCGGGGTGGCGAGCCGGCCACGCTGAAGCAGCTGTACCAGCACCTGATGACGGGTGTGTCGCACATGCTCCCGCTGATCGTGGCCGGCGGCCTGCTCATCGCCATCTCGTTCGCCGTCGACATCGACGCCAACGATCCGGCGATGGCCGACTCGCTGGCCGGGCGATTCTTCCAGCTCGGCGGCTTCGCGTTCGCCCTGTTCCTCCCCGTGCTGGCCGGCTACATCGCCTACTCCATCGCCGACCGTCCTGGCCTGGCGCCGGGCCTCATCGGCGGCTACCTCGCCGGGGAGGTGGAGACCGGCTTCCTGGGCGCCATCCTCGCGGGGTTCCTCGCCGGGTATCTGACTCGCTGGCTGGCAACCAACATCAGGCTGCCGCAGACCCTGGCCGGACTGAAGCCGGTGCTCATCCTGCCCTTGCTCTCGACCCTGGCCGTCGGGATGGCCATGTTCTACGTGATCGGAGAGCCGGTCTCGTGGGTGCAAAGCCAGCTCACCGACTGGCTGGAGGGCCTGCAGGGCCGCAACGCCGCCCTCCTCGGCGCCATCCTCGGGCTGATGATGGCGTTCGATATGGGCGGCCCTCTCAACAAGGTCGCTTACACCTTCGCCGTCGGCCTCATCGACGCCGATCTCACCGCACCGATGGCGGCAGTGATGGCGGCCGGGATGACGCCGCCGCTCGGTCTCGCCCTTGCCACGGTGCTGTTTCCCTCGGCCTGGCTGCCCGAGGAGCGGGAGGCCGGGAAGCCCGCGTTCGTCCTCGGCCTCGCATTCATCACCGAGGGAGCGATCCCGTTCGCAGCTCGGGACCCGATGCGGGTGATCCCTGCGGCGATGGTGGGTTCCGCCCTCGCCGGCGCCATCTCGCTCGGCCTCGACGCCGGCTCGATCGTGCCCCATGGCGGCATCCTCGACCTGTTCGTGCCCAACGCCATCAACAACGTGGGGGCATGGGCACTGGCCATCGCCGTCGGCACTATCGCGACCACGTCCGTTCTGTTCGCCACCAAGCGCGTGAGGGCCCCGGCGCGCGTCCGTCCCGAGCCCGCCCTAGCCGCGTAGGCCAGCAGCGTGGAGACGAGAGCCACCGCCCGGCCGTCCTCGGGGAACTAACTGCCCCGAACGGGATCCGGCGGCACCATTTCCGCTCACCTGACCGTAGACCGGCCCCTTAGCCAGTCTCCGGCGGCGCCGACCGTCGAGATGGGCGACGAGCGCTCGGAGCACGGTGAGTTCCCTCTCGAGTCCTCGGAGGCCGGCGCGCGCGGCTGGCGGCCCTCGTAACCCTTGTGGATGTCGACGTACCCCGCGTCCTCGAGCGTCCGCAAGTGCCGAGACAGATTGCCGTCGCTCAGTCCCAACGCATCTCGCAGATACCCGAACTCGGCGCGGTCAGCCTCCCTCAGAATCGCCAGTACCCCGAGCCGGGCCCTCTGGTGGACGACGTCGTCAAGCCCCTGGGTTGGGTGCGGTTGGCCGCGGACGGCCCGCTTCACGAAGCTCGGGCCGGACGCCACACACGGATCGTGCACAGACCCGACCCAGCGAACAGCAGTAGCGCCACCAGTCCCAAGTTGTAGGCGGGAGGGACGAAGAGATCCGCGGTTATCGCATCGCCCCTACCGGCATGCGGGCTATGTCTGTGGCGGCGGCCGGCATATGGGGCGCTCGTCCTGGGACACCCTCCGGGCGGCGGCGGGAGCACCGAGCGGCAGCTATGAGCGCGGTCGAACTCGACTCGCCGACCTCACGATCGACGACGGCGACGCGTTCCGAGTCGAGGCCGAACGCGGCCCATCCGAGTAGTCAGAACGTCCATCGGCTCGCGCCGCCGGGCTCCTCGGTGGGACCGCGTAGGCATCCTCGGGCATGAACTCGTAGATGTACCACGACGGCGGGCCGGCGCTGGGCGCGCTGTACTCGTGGGTGAACCCGCCGTCGGCCACGGTCGGTGCCCAGCCGCCCCCGCGAGCACCTCGGTAAGGCGCTGCAGCACAGCGTCGTCGATGACACGGGTCGCCCGGCCCTCGAGCACCACGTCGTAGCCGTGCGTGGCGACCCCGAATGCGCAGCGCGGGTCGCGCTCGATTTTTCGGATCTCGCGCGACCGCGGACCGCCGCAGAACTAGTAGGGGCCGTCGACCGACGAGGTGCCGACGGCATCCATGTGGGGGCCGGCCGTCAGGTCGATTGTCTACAACCAGAAGGTGTAGTGGCCGAGTCCACCGGTGCCGGGTTCCTGGGTCATGTTGGTCTCGAGTGTCCAGCGCACATCCGCCCAGTCGAGTGGGGGCGAGGTCGTAGAGGTCGGCGACGTTCTTCGCTCGGGGTCCGGGAGCAGCCATGTCAGTAGCGACGAGCGACGGCGGCGGTCGTCATCGGTCAGACCACCGCGGACGCGAAGGGGGGCCGAAGCGAGGGCGGTGCGTGCTGCGGAGCGCGCCCTCGGGCGAGCCCGCCACGCTGGAAGTCGCTAGGACGACGCGGGGGCGGACCGCGCCGAGCGGCAGTCGCGCGTCCTTGGCGGAGCCCGCCGATTGGTAATGGGCTTCGTCGCAAGCGGTCACCTTCTTGTGCACGTCCCGTCGTCGGGTCGCGCACGACTTGAGCTCGGGGATCCCTGCAGGGATCTGATCGACGCTGGTCCAGTGATCGCTCAAGCCCGCGGTCACGAGGTCATGCCGAGGGCGCCGCTGATGCTGTGCGGCTGGAGCTCGAAGTCAAAAGTCGGCCACTACGAGGGTCGAACTGACGTTGTCGAGCCCTCGGAGCATCTGGCGAGGGTCTCGATTCGGTCGGCTCGATGACCCAGGCGCCAACCAGCGGTCGAAGAGATGGAGACGTATCAGGCACTGGTCGGCCCACGTCAGGAAACACACGCCCACCAACCCTCACCGAGCAGGAGAACGGATGAACCATGACCACGATGCCAGATGCAGTCACCGGCGGCGTTGACGCACTTGGAGTTCCACATGGCCGTCGCCTGGACGCCATCGGCGGCCTGCTGGAGGTCGAGTCTGACGCCCCCGGCTACTGCGGATGCTCCGCTGGTAGCGGAGCTTTGGTGCGGTGGCGTTCGTCGGCGTCGAGGGTCCCGGCAGCTAAGCCGCTGGCATGGCCCGCCACCTGCACGCCAAACGCGTTCGAGTCGCGAGGTTGACTGCCCGAACCCCAAGAGCCATCGAGCGCACCCGCAGGGACTGTCACTCCGGGAGCCGACGCGCACGGATTCTGGCTGTTTCCCGGGGCGGGCGGGATCCGTCAGCGGTCAGTCTTGACGGCTTCTCTGTCCGAGCTGGACACCCGCCCGAACACCGACCAGTTGAACGCCTCGAAGTCGATGGCCATGTCGGGGAGCGGCCAGCGTACCCGGCGTGGAATCGGTGGGCGTGCGCGCCCGTCCTGGGCGTGAGGTTTGGCCACCCCTTTCCGACTGTCCCCTGAATTGGTTCGTTCCTCGAACCGCTCGGCCCAGCCGGCGCCGCACACGTTCTGCATGTCGCCCCGCAGCAGCGGCTCCGTGAATGCCCTCATCATGACTCTCAGCAGGTCGTTCCGGGCCTCGGAGTCGAGTGCTTGCGGAGCCGGCCAGACGGTTCTTCTCGTCGAAGACCATCGCTTCTTCTCCCAGGTTCGTCCTTCGCAGACGTCCTGATGTTGCTGCGGTTCTTGCGGGCCCCTGACCGGACCCTCAACTCCCGGACGGAAAGCGCCTGACGTATTGGTACACCACTCCCCGGCGCCCAAGCCCCCGCAAAGCCGCACCCACACCGACTCGGCGGATCTAGGCAGTGGGCGCACCGGTCAACCCACTCTCGCCCGAAGCGCTTGCCAACTGCCTGCCCATCACCAATCGTGAGGCTGACGTCCTCGCCTTGGTGGCCATTGGAATGTCCAACGCCGAGGTTGCTCGTGCCTTGTCCATACGTGTCGGGACGGTTGTAAAACATCTCGAGCACATCTATCGCAAGCTGAGCGTCCCTACCCGTGCGGCAGCGACAGCGCTGGCCGTGGCCGCCGTCACATCTCGCGAGTCAGCCGCCAGCTTGAAGCATCCCACCCGTACGCGACTTGCCGTTGAGGGACAAGAGATCCCCTACAAGGTCACCGCCGACGAGATGGCAGCAACCTTGCCGATTACCCACCGCGAAGCCGAGGTTCTTGCACTCGTCGCTGTGGGCCTAACCAACTCTCAAGTCGCCCGCGAACTGTCGATACGCGTCGGAACCGTCGTGAAGCATCTAGAGCGCCTCTACCCCAAGTTGGGGGTCGCGAGCCGAACGGGAGCTGTAGCAAGAGCCCTTAGCGTCCACACCGACCGCATCGGCAAGGACTGATCAAACCCCCAACCGGCACTTCCGACCATCACTAGGCGTAGCCGACGCTTCCGGCCAAGTGGCAACGTATGCGGCGCAACACGCCGAACTCACCCGCGTCTTGTCAATACGAAATTTTTCGTATCGACGTCCACGGGATCGTGCACTTGGATAGGAAGCGTTCGAAGGAAGCCCCGAACCCGAGACGGTCATTACGGTGGAGCAAAGGCGGACGCGGCGGCGCCACAAAGCCGTCCTCTCCTCTCTCACTGGACTGGCTCGCACTAGAGAAGGAGAGAGGTATGGCAGATCTTTTGCTGTCTGAGCGTCGGCGCTACCTGGAGGATCTCGAAATTGCGACCTATCCGACACTAGACTTCGGAGCACCCGAGGTCGACTATGGCAAGGACGCGTTCGTCGCGGCGGGCAGCCTGGTCGGCTTCGACAACACCGTTGACAGGTCGAATCGTGAGGACGTCCTAGACTCCGAGCTCTTGGCTCAGCTTGCGGCGAACAAGGTCGCAAACAGGGACAAGGAAGCCCTGAAGTGGTACGACAAGTACCGACAGGTGCTGGAAAATATCGGCTGGGTTATCCAGGCGTTCCAGTTCGACGGCAAACGCATGGATAAGTCGTCCTTCTCGATGGACGACGTGGTGATCAAGGTCCTCCAGTCCGTGGTCACGGGGAACGGCCTCGCCATCGTTGAGGCGGCCTTGGCAGCTCTGAAGGGCACAGGCGAAGGATCACGAGAGGTCAACATCTTCGAGACGTCGAGTACAAGCCCGAATGCCGGGAACTTTCAAGTCTTTCCGTGTTACGCCTCTGACATGGGCGTGGCCATCTCATTTTCCGGCTACGAAATGCGCACGACTGAGAACGTCAGTCACTTTCTCTTCTGGACGTTTAAGAGCAGTACGACGACCATTCAAGCCGCTGCCGAAACGTCTGTCCTAAATGAGGCTATCTACGCCAAGATCCGGGCTACCGTCCAGGCGAAGTTGGGCAAGGCGGCGCAGGACTACGTCGGCGGACTGGATATCTAGACAATGTCATGCGACGGCGCCACGGCGAGACCGAGCGCTACTCGGGTTAGCTCCTCACGGGAGGCAGCTGGGTGACAGATGTGATTCGACCCGAGGTAACTGGCGAGGCAGATGAACCCCTAGACGTTGTTCTCGGGTATGCCGATCTTGGCATGGTGCTCGGTGTGCCGCCTGAGGCCGCTGATGACATCATCGCCGACACACTCAGCTCCCTCTTGTTCGCCCAGCTGGTCGCTTCGAAGGCCAAGGATCGTTACGGAGAGGCGTCACAGTGGCGTGATCGCTTCCTTGAATGCCTCGGGAGCGTCGGTTGGGTTGTGGAGCGTAAGAACGAGCTCACCTTCACGAGCTCACGAGCGCACTTCGCCCTCATTCAGCCGGTCACGCTCGCTTGGCCAGGCGAAGCGCTTGAGCCGTTAGGCCAGCTTGCCAAAGCTCTCGCGGCGCTTAATACGCTTCCACCGGCTGAACCTATATGCCAGCTGGTCCAGCAGAATTCGTCCCGTGCGGGCAGCTTCAATGTACTGCTCGGTTCTACCGTTGGCTCGCCTGAAGGCCTAGTTCATTTCGTGGAGGTGTTCCGAAACTCCGACTCAGATGTCGGTGACCTCCTCGGCGGATGCATCCCGGAGGTCGCCAACCCCGTCCGCTGTTTGGCGGTGAGCATGCGGCTGAATGAGGCTATTTACTCGGGTGTACGCGCCGAAATCGTGACGAAGCTTGGCCCGAGGGTGGTGGAGGACATACGTCCACTCAAGGTCGTAGCTCGGGATGCGTTTGCTAACCGAGAGTCTGTAGGCCACAAAGGGGAGGTACGTGAAGGTATGCCCGCGCGTCGGTTGAGGAATGTGACTGTTACCATCCACGTCCATGGTCTTCCGCCGAATCAGGTGTTGTTCGGTCCCGACGGTGAGTATGACCATAACCCCGCAATAGGCGTGACGCACGTCAGCGTCTTTACGCCTTATCACAAGGGCTATGGCGGGCCGAGCGCCAACTTCGTCTATCGGATTGAGGGATACGATCCGCTCGGCGGCCAAGACGTTCAACTAGACGGAATGTGGTTCAATGGCTACTCGCCGTTGAACGAGGCCGCCCGCTTCGCCCAGTGAAGGTCACAGCGGGCGGGGCCAATAGGTGTCGGAGTACGGGAAGGGCGGAGGACCCGCGTGGGCCTTTTCACCAACCGTTCACGGCCCTCCGTGGCGACGTCGGTTCCTGAGCCCGGTGGCATGCCCACGTTACGACTAGGTACTCCCGGATCGCGATCGTGGGGGGCTGAGGGGCCGAGCCTCGCCGATTTTTGATGGACGTGGGAGCGATCGGCCACCGGTCGAGGCACTCGTCCGGAGAGCTGCAGGTGGCCCACCGGAAGTGGTTAACCCTCAACCGCTGACCGACATCCTCGTTGGCCGCTCCGGAGCACCGGTCGCCGTGGATGGGGCGGCTCAAAACCACGGCGGGCGGGTCTCAAATCCCGCCCCTGGGGCGACATCTGGTGCCCGGCTCCTGAGATGCCTGTCGAGAGCCGCGGCGAGCGCGAGCCCGAGTCGCCTGGTCGTGTCCGGGTCCCATATCTCGGATGGACCGGTGAAGCGGAGCGGTCGTGCGTATCCACGTGAATGAACGGCACCTCGGGGGCCATGGTGCGCATGACGTTGCGCTGCTCGTTATTCTCGCCCATGAGCCCCTCCACCCATTTCCGGTTGGGCAAGAACGGCACCGAGGCGTCGGGATGTTCGGCGTCGCGCGCCTCACGACGGAGATCGTCCTTGATCGCCTCGATCAGGGCGACAACAGGGTGCCTTGCGGCGATTTCAGCCTTCGTGAGCCCGGCCGACAGGATCAGGTTGACGGTGCTGGGAGTGTCTGGTTCGGTGTGGTCCGACGGGTCCGTGCTTGCGTAGCCATTGGAACTGGATCACCGCCCGGGGGTCCAACGCCGTCAGAGTCGAACAGTGGATGTCGTTGAAGACGCTCGGGACGTAACGAGCGACGTCTGCGATGGGGGGACTGTTCCCGCTGGCGTGCCGGTGGGCGCCGGCCACGAAGAGCGCCCGGGCACGGCTTCCCTGGAACGCCTGTGCCGCCATCAGATCCGAGTACGTGTAGTAGATCGGGTGGGGTGCGTGGATCACGACGTCGATCTCGGGCTGCGAGGAAAACACGTAGACGCCCCAATGCGCAGGGGGACTGACCTGCGCGCCCGGCTGCGCACGGAGGACCGAGAGCGTCCGGTCCATCACTCGGTCGTAGTAGGCGACCGCTTCGTAACCGAGCGGCTCTGCCCTGACGGTGACCTCCGCCGGGCCAGTGCGCGCCATGAGCAGCTCCGCGCATGCCGTCATCGTTTGGCGTGTCGCTGCGTCCGGTTCTAGGTACACGCAGGGTGTCCCGGCGCCGAATTCCTGCGACGAAGCCTCTCACCAGGTCCACGACGTTCGCCTCTGTCCGGCCGACTTCGACGGGGCACCGCCGGTGGCGCGTGTGGCCGGCGGCGCCGCCCCGACGCTCTTGTGGTCATGCTCGCGCCTACTCATGCCGCCTCCCTACGTCGACCGGCGGAAAGGATCCCGCACCTTCAACGAGGGTCGACCGCCGGCCGTGATACGAGCGCTCTTACGTGCCAAAGGGCGGGCAAGTCCCGGGCCGCTGGAGGAGCAGCTCGTCCTGATCCCGGGTGGCGGAGGGACCTGGGCCGCTCCGGGTACTCGATTGGCGCACTTCGCCCTGGAGCGCACGACGAACTCGACGACCTCGCTCTCGCCTTCGAGTTACCGTCGCAGGACGTCGGCGCGCAGCACGGGCCCCGCCTGGAGCCCTCAGGCACCAACGGATAGTCCTTGATCCCGGTCACGCAGACGGCGCTCCCGCCATCGCCGGCTCGCGCCGCTCCGCACCGACTGCCCGCCGTGTGCGCCGAATGTCGGTGCTCAGGACCGCACCGAATACCGGCGAAGAGGCCATCAGCGCCGGTGGATTAGCTGCTCGAGCAACGCGGCAGTCTCCCGGTAGCGGACACCGGGAATGAAGTGGACGCCGTTGAAGGCGCCGCTTCCGGCGACGGCATGGGCCAGCTCGCAGGCGAGTTCCACGCCAGCGTTTCGGTCCCGATCAACTGCGTCGAGCCAGCGGTCGGGCACGCTGATGTCGGGGATGGCAGCGACCAGCTTCCGGGCCATGGAGACGCTGGGCAGCACCATGACGCCGGCATAGACGTCACCGTCAAACCGCACGCTCTCGCGCCAAGCGAGGAGGTCGTCGAGGCTGAACGACACTTGGACGAACAAAAAGTCGGCCTCGCGCTTCCATGCGGGCAGAGGCCGAAGACGGGTCGTCACTCCGGCCCGGAAGGCATCCGCGTGGCCCTTGTGCTCCTCGCCGAAGCGCCGGAGGTACTCGATCATCGAGCGTACGGTCAGCTGTCCGGTCCGCGCCCCCGAGACCGGGTCGTCCCCATACACGAACAGGAACTCGTCTACCCCATAGGCGGCACCAGTCAGCAAGTCCCGGCGGAACCCAAGCATGTTGCGGTCCCGGGCGTTGAGGCAGGCGATCGAGCGCCCACCCATCAGGTCGACCTCGTGTGCGACGGCCACGCTCGAGACCGTGGCCCTTCCCACGTGGTTGTCGGGGATCAGGTAGGCCGAGGCGACTCGGCTCAGCACGCCGATCTGGTGCCGAACGTGCATGAGGTCGGGCCTTGTCGGTGGCTCGATCTCGCACACCCACTCGAACGCCGATCGGCCCATGCGCCGACCTTACTGATGCCGGATGGCCGCACTGGCCGTCGGGCGAATCGGATTGTCGATCGCGTCCAGCGAAGGAGGCTGGAGGGTCACCGACGGCGGACAACCCGCCCGAGAATGCCCGCGACGGGCGACGGGCGCAGTCGACGAGCTCCGCCAGCCGAGCAGAACACTCAGGGCGACCACCGGCGTCGGGCGGCCGACGGTCGCCCTCACATCAGACGACGCCTACCTGGGTTCAGATCTTCAGCACCGTGAACGGCCCCGCCACACCCCCATGATGACGCCCGGCCGCTCGAAGCGCGACTTCCACCCGCTCCTCCGGAGGCCTGCCCTCGGTGGAAGCGAGGGAGCCGAGGCCCTGCGGCGTCGCCGAGCCGATGACGTCATAGCCGGTCGCCGGCTCCGTGACGGTTAGGTGCGAGCAGATCCGGAAGACGCGGCCTTGGACGCCTACGAGCAGTTGCCACATCTCGTCGTCCGCTTCATCCTGGGATGGCAGCAGTTCTTCGGCGTGCTCGCGCAGAAACGTCCGTAGCCCACCGCATAGATCTCGGACGATGAACTGCTCCACGTCCTGGCCTTCGGTGACGGTGGGCACGTCATGGACGTGCTGGATCAACTGACCGACACGCATCTCCCCGGAGACGCCGAACAGGAAGCCTCCCCGCTCGAACACCTTTGGCGATCGCAGCGTCCGATCGCCATCCTCGTTGCTCACCGCGCTGTCGCCGCCCATGACGACTGTGGTGCCGTCGGCTACAGCGCAGACACAGGTCACTCAAGGAGCGTAGAGCCACAGAGCAGCAAGGGGCCGGCGTCCGTCCTCTGCACGGCCAGGTAAGCCCTGCCTGGAACCGGCCGGAGCCGACGGGGAACAGGTCAGTCACCTGATCGCTCTAGCCGACAGGCTGGCCTTTCTAGCGGCGGCGCCCGCAGGTCCGGAATCACCGACCGGAAACCCGATCGACGAGCGCCGCGGCACCGACACAATGTGTGAGTGGCTCGGAGCAGCAGAAGCAATCGCAACCGCGTCCTCGACGATCGCCTCTGGGACACCGACGGCCGGGAGTGGCTGCTCGATCTGCTGGCCGAGCGACTCAGTCGGGAGGCGATTGAAGCCTACGTGAACAGTGGACGCCGGATCGTGGTTCATCAGTACCGCGAGCCACTGCGCTGGCCTTGCTGGAATCAAGCCCGAACGTATTGGCGGTCGATCAAGGAGCACACCTGGTCCGGTGAGGACGATGACGAAGAAGTCCCTCCTGATGAAATGGGCTTGACATACAGGGGAGTCGAGTGGCGAAGCGACGGCCATGTCCTTCTCGGCATTGACGCCTCGTGCTAGCCCGGTGAAGTGAGTCGGCGCCCCGAGTGCCCGCGCTGCGCGCTTCGTCGTCGGTGAGGGAAATGACCCAGAACGACGGCGAAGGGGGCTCGGTGGCCCTCTGACGCCAACTCATACCGCACGTTGGCTCGCTGACATCGGTCCCCGGACACACCTAGCTGGACGCTTTCGAGGGCAGCGACGCCTCGCCGACGCGCTATCGGTTCCCGCCGCCCATCTGGTCGCCGAGGAACCGGGGCGCTCACGATGTCGTGCCGGCTGCGTCCTTCGTCAACTTGAGGTCGTGCAGCACCGCGTCGAGCAGCACCTCGGCCGGGGGCCACGGGAACGGGAAGCGGCGTCCGATGCGGAGGTCGACCAGGCCGTGTCCTGACAGCCAGACCTGCAGAGCGAGGAACCAGCTGTCGCGGTTCCGCTCTGCGGAAGCACCGGCATCGAGGCAACGCTGCACGATCTCGACGAGGGCGAAGAACGTAGGCGCGCCCGGGTGTTCCAGGGGGTCGTCGGTGATGCCCGCCGGCGCCGGCGCGCTGAACAGCACGCGGTAGTGGCCCGGACGCTCCTCGGCGAAGCGCAGGTACCCGAGGCAGAACCGGCGGAGGGCGTCGAAGGGGTCGGCGGCTTCGGCAGCCGCGCCCACGAGAAGGTCGTGGATCTCGGCCCAGCGTTCGTTGAGGACGGCCACCAGCAGCGCCTGCTTGTCGGCGAAGTGGCGGTAAATCGACGTGGGAGTCACCCCGACGGCCCTTGCCACCGCCCGCATCGACAGCTGGTTGGGGTCGCCCAGCTCGTCGAGGAGGTCGCTGGCGGCGGCGATCAGCTCGTCGCGCAGCCGGTGGCCTTCGCCCTTCCGGGCCCGTGTACGCACTTGACTCATGAGATAACGGCCGTTACGTTACCGCCTGTGAACGTTCACCCGTTAACTGTAGTGGCGGGCTGACCGAGGTGACCGACACAGTGGGCACGGCCGCCATCGAGGCGGAGGACCTCGGCAAGCGGTACGAAGCGGGCGGTGTCGACGCCCTTCAGCGTGTGAGCTTCGCGGTGGCCCCCGGCGAGATCTTCGGGTTCCTCGGGCGCAACGGGGCGGGCAAGTCCACGACCGTTCGCATCCTCACCACGTTGCTCCGCCCGACCTCAGGTTGCGCTCGGGTGCTAGGGAAGGACGTTGTCGCCGAGCCGGCCGCGGTCCGGGCCGTCCTCGGGGTGGCCCTCCAGGAGGCTGCGCTTGACGAGCTGATGACGGGGCGGGAGCACCTGGTACTGGCCGCCCGTCTGACGGGCATGTCGAAGCAGGCGGCCGGCGAACGTGCTGCCGAGCTGCTCGAGCTGTTCGGGTTGGGAGGCGCAGCAGACCGGATCGCGGCGCGCTATTCGGGCGGCATGCGGCGGCGACTCGACGTGGCCATGGCCCTGGTGCGCCGGCCTCAGGTCCTCTTCCTCGACGAGCCGACCACCGGCCTTGACCCTCAGAGCCGACGGGCGCTGTGGGAGCTGATCCGCAGGTTGCGCGCCGACGGGGCGACCGTGTTCCTCACCACCCAGTACTTGGCCGAGGCCGACGACCTGTCCGACCGGGTGGCCGTCGTCCACGCCGGGCGCATCGCCGCCGTGGGGAGCCCCGCAGAGCTCAAGGAGCAGTACGGCACCACGACCGTGCGGCTGCGAGCGAGTGGTGGGGCGCGGGCGGTGGAGCAGGTGCGCGATGCCACCGGGTTGGAACCCGTGCCGGCCGGTTCCGACGGATGGATGGTGCTCACCGTGCCCGGCGGAGAGGGTCAGGTGCCGGAGGTCGTCGGCCGGTTGACGACGTCGGGACTTCCGATCGACCGGCTTGCGACGCAGCCCTCCAGCCTGGAGGACGTGTTCGTCGCCTTGACGGGGGCCGAGATCGAGTCCGGCGCCGGAGGCGGCGGCGACGGTGCCCTCTCGGCTGTCCGCCGGGGGATGGGCGTGACCGCCGGAGCCCGGTGATGACGACCGTGCCGGCTCAGGTCCGTTTGCTCCTGATGCGCAACCTGCGGGAAGGCATCCGCAACCCGGTGCTCGCCTACGGCCTTCCGGTCGTCATCCCGTTGACGATGTTCATCCTCGTGGCCAAGACCCTTTCGCGGGTGACCGACCTGCCCGGCTTCCCGACGACCAACTACGCCGAGTGGATGGCGCCCGCCATCGTCATGCTGACGGCGATGACAGGCGTGGGCTACGCCGCCACCAGCCTCGTCATCGACATCCAGTCGGGCTTCCTCGACCGCCTCCGGGTGCTGAACGCCAGGCCGTCCTCGCTCCTGCTCAGCCGTCTGCTGTTCGACGTCGTGCGCGTGCTGCCGGCGGGGCTGGCCCTCCTCGTGACCGGATTGATCCTGGGCACCGACGTGAACGAGGGTCTGGTGGGCATCGTCCTGCTGTTCGCCCTCCTCCTGCTGTGGGCCGCCGCCTACGGAGGCCTCTACTTCGTGGTCGCGCTGGCCACTCGCAACGCCCAGGCCCCGCTGGCGCTGGCACCGCTCTTCCTCCCGTTGCAGTTCCTGTCGACGCAGTTCGTCCCGGAGTCGATCCTGCCCGAGTGGGTGCAGACGGTATCCGCGTGGAACCCGTTCACGTACATGGTGGACGCGGCCCGCGCCGTCACGACCGGTCCGCTCACGTGGACGCCGGTGGGCAAGGCGGTGGCGGTAGCAGTGGGCATGCTCGTGGTGACGCAGATCGCGGCCGGGCTCGCCTTCCGGAAGGCCGTCAACCCGTCCTAAGTGTCCCGAGCTATCCGTGAGTACACAAGGCCTTCGGCTCGGAGGAGATCGATAAAGTCGCCCACCACATCGATGAGGGTCGGTCCTCTGCAAGGCGCAAGGGCGCATGGGCGACTCCGCTCATTCCGGCGAAGGTTGCGGCGACTCCCGGCGTAAGTTGAGACGACGGTCGATCGGCCTACGATTGACGCCGAATGCCCGCAGCGTGTGCTCCGCGGCCGGCTTCCGGCCCGCTCCGAATGCCGGAAGCGCCGGTACGGCGGTTCCGCGACAATAAGGGCAAATGCTATGGCGGACTTCTGCTACTTCCGGTTGGCGCCGATTTGGGAGGTTGTTCACTGGGCCGTCGGTCGCCGGACGGTCGATCCCATATTTCCTTATGAGCGTGGTCTTCTTGGGCCTCGTGAGCTACCTATTAAAGGGCCGGGACCTCAGGTTCTCACTCTGGGGAGGACTGGCGATGGCATTTTGCCTACGTAGCCATAGGTGTGATCCTCGAGGCCTTATTGCGTCGCCATCGTGACAACGTCCGAGGTCGCCAGTCGTAGATACCAGCGACAGGCCGCGTCTCACCTCTCGCCCCGAATGCCCGGGATGCGGCCGTTGCGTGGTGGCCGCAGGTGTCCCAGAACAACGGCGCGACCGTGGGGTCGCCGCGTCCGGCAACGCCGGCTCCGGGCATTTCCTACAGCGCGATTGGCGACGTGCTCCACCGCACCTACGAGCTCCCCGCAGGAGGGCCAGCGAGGGAAGCCTTGGAGTGAGCGAGGAGCGGCGGAGCGCGGCCCGCGCCGGGTACGCGAGCCCGTGGCCGTAGCATCCTTGGCGTGACGGGGACGATCGTGGTGGCTGCCCTCGCCGGCTCCGACTGCGAGCGCCTTTCTGGGGGCTGGTGGGCCCAGCCGGCGAATGCCACCTCCAGCGCGGCGTACGTCGTGGTCGGTGTCTGGCTCTTGCACCGGGCGGTGACGTCCCCGGCCAGCCGAGCGTTGTTTGCGGCCGCCGGCTTCGGCCTCGTCGCCGTCGGGCTGGGCAGCGTTGCATACCACGGCCCGCAGCCGGCGTGGGCCCGCGCCGCCCACGACGGCTCCATCGTCGCGTTGTTGGCGGTGCTCGTCGTACGCAACGTTTGGCTCCTCGCCCGCCATCGTCTCCGCTTCGCCGCCGCATACGGCGCACCGTGCCTGGCGATCGTGCCGGGGCTGGGCCTGGCCGGCGAGGACCGGCTCCTCCTTGTGACGCTCG
>DASZOE010000370.1:0-3847 GCA_035550945.1 Acidimicrobiales bacterium | reverse complement strand
CCTGGCCCCCCGGTCGGTCCCCCTCCTGGAGGCGGCCGGCTGCGTCACCGCAGAGGCGGTGCGGGCGGCCGAGGACGTGCCCCCCTTCGCCAACACGGCCATGGACGGCTACGCGGTGCGGGCGGCCGACACCGCCGACATCCCCGTGCGCCTCCGGGTGGTCGGGACGCTCCCCGCCGGCTCCGCCCCGTCCCTCGAGGTCGGCGCCGGTGAGGCGGTGCGCATCATGACGGGGGCGCCCATGCCACCGGGCGCGGACGCGGTGGTGATGGTGGAGCGCACCCGGGCCGCCGACGGCGGGGCCTCGGTCGTCGTCGAGGCCTCGGCCACCCCCGGCCAGCACGTGCGGGGGGCGGGCGACGACCTGCGGGCCGGCCAGGTCGTGTGCCAGGCGGGCACCGTCCTCTCCCCCGGCCACGTCGGCGTCGTGGCCAGCGCCGGGCGGGACACGGTGCTGGTCGTCCCCCGGGCCCGGGTCGGAGTTCTCTCCACCGGCGACGAGCTGGTCGCCGGGAGTGGGCCGCTCCGCCCCGGCCAGATCCGCGACTCCAACCGCCCGACTCTGCTGGCGATGGCCGCCGCCGCCGGTTGCGAGGCCGTGGACCTGGGGCTGGTGGGCGACGACGAGGAGGCGCTGGTCGCGGCCCTGGAGCGGGGCGTGGCCGCCTGCGACGCGCTGGTCACGAGCGGCGGCGTCAGCGTCGGCGACTTCGACTACGTGAAGACCGTCCTCGACCGGCTGGGCCGCATGTCCTGGTGGCAGGTCGCCATCAAGCCGGCGAAGCCGCTCGCCTTCGGCCGCATCGGGGCGGTCCCGGTGTTCGGCCTTCCCGGCAACCCCGTGTCCTCGATGGTGTCCTTCGAGCTGTTCGCCCGCCCCGCCCTGCGGCGGATGATGGGCCACGCCGTCCTCGACCGGCCCCGGGTCGCGGCCGTGGCCGACGAGAACCTCCGGCGCCGGCCCGACGGCAAGCTCCACCTCCTCCGGGTCGTCGCCACCGCCGGGGCGGACGGGCGCTGGCACGTGCGCTCGTCGGGCGGCCAGGCCTCCCACCTGCTCCACGCCATGGCCCGGGCCAATGCCCTGGCCCTGGTGCCCGACGGCGACGGCGTGGTCGCCGGAGACCCGGTGGAGGCGATGCTCCTCCGTTCCGGGGACGCCTGAGCGGCTCTGAGCCCCGAGCCGGCGAACCGTCCCCGGAACGAGTTCACGATTCGTTCACGCCGCAGCCCCCCGGGCCCCGGTAGCGTTCGGGACATGTCCGAGGCCCTCGTCGACCCGTTCGGGCGGCGCGTGCGCGACCTGCGCATCTCCGTCACCGACCGGTGCAACCTGCGCTGCCGGTACTGCATGCCGGCCGAGGGCCTCGAGTGGCTGCCCCGCTCCGACCTGCTCAGCTTCGAGGAGATCACCCGGGTGGCCCGGGTGTGCGTCGAGCGCTTCGGGTTCGGGAGCATCCGCCTCACCGGGGGCGAGCCGACGGTACGGGCCCACCTCGACCGCCTGGTGGCGGCGCTGGCCGGGCTGCGGTCGCCGGCGGGCGACCCGGTCGACCTGGCCCTGACCACCAACGGCACCAGCCTGGCCCTCATCGCCGCCGACCTCCGCCGGGCCGGCCTGCGGCGGGTCAACATCTCCCTGGACTCGCTGCGGCCCGAGCGCTTCGTCCAGCTCACCCGTCGGGACGCCCTCCAGTCGGTGCTCGAGGGCATCGACGCCGCCCTGGCCGCCGGCTTCGCCCCGGTCAAGGTCAACTGCGTCCTCGTCCGGGGCGTGAACGACGACGAGGTCGTCGAGTTCGCGGCGTTCGGGCGGGAGCGGGGCATCGTCGTCCGCTTCATCGAGTTCATGCCCCTCGACGCCGACCGGGCCTGGTCGGGCGACCAGGTCGTTCCCGCCGCGCAGATCGTCGAGGCCGTCGGCGCGGTGTGGCCCCTGGAGCCGGTCGGCGGTCGGGGCGCCTCCCCCGCCGAGCGGTTCCGCTACCGCGACGGCGCCGGCGAGATCGGGGTCATCGGCAGCGTGACCTCGAGCTTCTGCGGCGACTGCGACCGGGTCCGGCTCACGGCCGAGGGCATGTTCCGCAACTGCCTGTTCGCGGTGGACGAGACCGACCTGCGGGCCGTCCTCCGCCGGGGGGGGTCCGACGACGACCTGGCGGCGGCCATCGTCGCCGACGTCGGGCGCAAGTGGGCGGGCCACAGCATCGGCCAGGTGACGTTCCTGCGTCCCGACCGCAGCATGAGCCAGATCGGCGGCTGACGGCCGGAGGCGCCCGCCGGCGGGGCCGAACGCAGTGGCGGCAGGGCGCGCCGCCCTCGCCCGCCCTACACTCTCGACGATGTCCGACCAGGGCCTCACCCATCTCGACCCTCTCGGTCGCGCCCGCATGGTCGACGTCACCCCCAAGGAGGCGAGCCACCGCCGGGCTCTCGCCCGCTGCCGGGTCTGGATGGATCCGGAGACCACCTCCAAGATCGCCAGCAACGCCATCGCCAAGGGCGACGTCCTGGCGGTGGCCCGCGTGGCGGGGATCCAGGCCGCGAAGGTCACGCCGAACCTCATTCCCCTCTGCCACCCACTCCTGGTGGGCGCCGTGTTCGTCAACTTCACGGTGGGTGACGACCACGTGGAGGTGGAGGTGCAGGTCGACACCGTCGACCGCACGGGCGTGGAGATGGAGGCCATGACCGCCTGCGCGGTGGCGGCGCTGACCGTCTACGACATGTGCAAGTCGGTCGACCGATCCATGGTCATCGGCGAGCTCACCCTCTGGGAGAAGACGGGCGGGCGCTCGGGCACGTACCGGCGGGCCGCCGGGGCCCGAGAGACGTTCTGACCTGGGCCGCTTGCCTCCTCCCGAGACGGCTGCTAGGAAGGTGCGCCTGAGGGGGCGGCACTTCTCGTCACACCATCCGCGTTTCGCGCGAGCCGCTCCGGTACGGTCCCCGAGAGCAAAGGCAGGTCGAGGAGCGTGACGCTGTTGGTCTTGGTGGTCCTCGCCATCATTTGGGTTGCCGTACTCGTGCCACCCGCCCTTCGGGCCCGTGCCGAGGGGCGACCCGGCGACTCGATCAGCGCCTTCCACCGCCAGCTCGCGGTGCTCCGCCGCGCCGGGCCGCACGGCAGCCGGTCCTCCGCCCCGGACCGCACCCGGGCCCGCGGCTCCGGCTCCCGCACCGCGGCCCCGGCCACCTCGGTCACCTCCCTCACCGCCCGCCGGGCCCAGGCGTCCCGTCGTGCCCCCGCCTACGCCCCTCGGGGCCGGGCCACGGGCCCCGCGGCCGTGTCCGCCACCCGCAGCCGCACTCTCCGGCGCCGGCGCGACGTCTTCACCGCCCTGCTCGGCGCCGCCGCGGTCACCCTGCTGCTGGGCCTGGTCCCGGCCTTCCGGGTGTTCCTCCTCGTCCACCTGGCCGTCGACGTCCTCCTGGCCGCCTACGTCACCATGCTCATCCGCCAGCGTGGCCTCGCCGCCGAGCGGGAGATGAAGGTCCGCTTCCTCCCCGAGTCCCGGCCCATGCAGCCGGCGCTCCTGCGGCGTTCGGTCAACTAGCGACCGCCACGCGCCCGCGGATCCGAGGGGCAGCTCCTCCGGCGTGACCCGCGGCTCGGAGCTCGACGCCCTGGAGGCGGCCGTCCGCCGGGACCTGGATGCCGCCAACGCCGGCCGGGAGAAGGCCCTCGCCGCCTGCCGGCGCACGATCCAGGCCTGTGGCAACTCCATCCGGGCCGTGCACCGGGGTGAGGCGGGGCGGGCCGCGGCCCTCGCCGACGACGCCGCCGCCGCCCTCCGCGAGGCCCACGAGGCGCTCCGGCCGTTTCCCCAGCTCGCCGCCGCCGGGC
>DASZOE010000369.1:0-3671 GCA_035550945.1 Acidimicrobiales bacterium | reverse complement strand
CTTCGAGCCCGGGCTCGACGACCTTCTCGCCGCCGGCGTGAACAGCGGTGCCCTCCGGTTCACGGCCGGCGTGGAGGAGGCCATGGCCGCGTCGGACGTCGTCTTCCTCTGCGTGGGCACCCCGCCGGCACCGGATGGCAGCGCCGACATGAGCCACGTCGTCGCCGCGGCCCGGTCCATCGGGGCCTGCCTCGACCGCCACCACGTCCTCGTGACCAAGAGCACCGTCCCCATCGGCAGCGGGCGCTGGCTGACCTCCATCGTCGAGGACGCGCTCCCTGCCGGCGTCCACCCCGACGGCGCCTTCAGCGTCGTCTCCAACCCGGAGTTCCTCCGGGAGGGGAGCGCGGTCAACGACTTCCTCTTCCCCGACCGGGTAGTGATGGGCAGCGACGACGACCGGGCCCTCGACGCGGTCGCCGAGGTGTACCGGCCCATCGTCGAGCAGACCTTCGCCGGCGCCCACCCCGACCGCCGTGCTCCGCTCGTGCGCACCACGCTGGCCACCGCCGAGACGGTGAAGTACGCGTCCAACGCCTTCCTGGCCACCAAGATCAGCTTCATCAACGAGATCGCGAACGTCTGCGAGCTCGTCGGTGCCGACGTGTCCGAGGTGGCGAGCGCCCTTGGTCTCGACCCCCGCATCGGGTCCCGCTTCCTCGAGGCCGGGCTCGGGTGGGGCGGGTCCTGCTTCGGCAAGGATCTCAGCGCCCTCGTCACCACGGCCGGGCAGTACGGCTACGACGCCACCCTCCTGCGGGCGGCAGTCCAGGTGAACGAGCGCCAGCGGCGGCTGGTGATCGAGAGGATGCGCCACCACCTCAAGATCATCCAGGGTCGCCGCATCGCCCTCCTGGGCCTCGCCTTCAAGCCCGGCACCGACGACCTGCGGGACGCGCCCGCCGTCGAGATCGCCGCGTCCCTCATCCGGGCCGGCGCCTTCGTCCGGGCCCACGACCCGCTGGTGAAGGCGGTGCCCGACTGCCCCAACCTGGTGGTCGCCGCCGACCCCTACGCCGCGGCCGAGCGGGCCGACGCCGTGGTCCTCGTCACCGAGTGGCCCGACTACCTGGCCCTCGACCTCGCCGAGCTGCGGTCCCGGATGCGGGGCGATCTGGTCCTCGACGGCCGCAACCTCCTCGATCCGGGGGCGGTGGAAGCCGTCGGCCTACGGTACGAAGGGGTCGGGCGCAGCACGTTCACGCGTGAGTCGCTGAGCGTCTGACGGATGGCGAGAGTACGGGTCGACGGAAAGCAGTTCTGCGTCGCGGACGAGCGCTTCCACTTCCGGGGGGTGACGTACGGCACCTTCCGCCCCCGCGAGGACGGTCACCGGTTCCCCGAGCGCAACCGCATCAAGCGGGACTTCGAGGCCATGGGCGAGGCCTCCTTCTCGGTGGTCCGCACCTACACCGCCCCGTCCGACGACCTCCTCGACCTGGCCGCCGACTGGGAGCTCCGGGTCCTCGCAGGCGTCTACTGGCCGGACTGGCGCTACCTGGTGGGTGCGTCCCGGAGGGCGGTGCGGGCCGTGGCTCGTGACGCCCGGCGGGAGGTCGGTCGGGCGGCGCGCCGCCTGGCCGGGAGCGAGCAGGTGCTCGGGATCGTGCTGGGCAACGAGGTGCCGGCCGACGTGGTGCGGTGGATAGGGACGGAGACCATCTCGTCGCTCCTCGAGGAGCTGTGCGATGTGGTGCGCGTGGAGGACCCCGAGACCCTCGTCACCTACGCCAACTACCCCACCGCCGAGTACCTGCCGCTGGAGGGTCTCGACTTCCTCACCTTCAACGTGTTCCTCGAGGACCGCGAGGATCTCCGGGCCTACCTGGCCCGCCTCCACACCCTGGCCGGCGACCGGCCCCTCGTGCTGGGCGAGATCGGCCTGGACGCGGGGACGACGTCCGACAGCGAGCGCCGCCAGGCCGAGGTCCTCGACGAGCAGCTGGAGGCGGCCATGGAGCGTGGTGCGGCCGGCAGCTGCGTCTTCTCCTGGACCGACGAGTGGTGGGTCGGGGACAGCGCGGTGGAGGGCTGGCAGTTCGGGCTGACGAGGAGCGACCGCTCACCCCGTCCCGCGCTGCAGGCGGTGGCCCGGCGGAACCGGACGTCGGTCGCCGATCTCCGGCCCACGTGGGAGTCGGTCAGCGTGGTGATCTGCGCCTACGACGCGGAGGACACCCTCGCCGAGTGCCTGCACCACACGTGCAGGCTGGACTACCCGAACCTCGAGATCATCGTGGTGGACGACGGCTCGACCGACGCCACCGCCCAGATCGCCCGGCGCTACCCCAGGGCCCGACTGATCTCCATCGAGCACGCGGGCCTGAGCGTCGCCCGCAACGAGGGTCTTCGTGCCGCCACCGGCCAGCTGGTGGCCTACCTGGACAGCGACGCCTACCCCTCGCCCGAGTGGCCCTACTACCTGGTCCTGGGCCTCGACCGGCGGACGGTCGGCGGCGTCGGCGGGCCCAACATCCCGCCCCTCGACGACTCCCTCGGCGCCCAGGTCGTCGCCCGCTCGCCGGGCGGCCCCATCCACGTGCTCCTGTCCGACGACCGGGCCGAGCACGTCCCGGGCTGCAACATGGCGTTCTGGCGGCACGTCCTCGAAGAGGTGGGCGGGTTCGACCCCGTCTACACCGCGGCCGGCGACGACGTCGACATCTGCTGGAAGATCCTGGACCGGCGGTGGGAGATCGCCTTCCATCCCGCCGCTCTGGTCTGGCACCACCGCCGCCCCGGCCTCCGCCGCTACCTTCGCCAGCAGCGGGGCTACGGCCGGGCCGAGGCCCTCGTCGAGGTTCGCCACCCCGACCGCTTCAACGCCGTGGGCACGGCCAAGTGGCGGGGCCGCATCTACAACTCGCTGGTCCCGTCGTGGGGCCGCGTCCGCATCTACCGGGGCCTGTACGGCGCCGCCGCCTACCAGTCGATCTACCGGGCCGGCGGGCATGGCATCGACCTCGCCCACCAGGTCGGGATCCCGGTGGCGTTCGCCCTGGTCCTCACCGCGCCCCTCGCCGCCCTCCATCCCGCCCTGGGCCTCGGTGCGGCCGTGGCCCTCGTCTGGCTCCTGGGCCTGGCCGTGGTGGACGTGGTCGGCGCCCGGCCGCCCCGAACCCTGCGCCGGGGCTGCCTGCGCTTCCGGGCCAGCGTCGCCGTGCACCACCTCCTCCAGCCGCTCGTGCGGACCTGGGGCCGGCGGCGCGCCTGGGCCCTCGCCCGTCGCCATCTACCCGCGGTCGCGCCGCTGCCCCGGCAGGCGGCCATGGCCCCGGGCGGCGCCGTGCTGCTGCCCGAGGACCGCCCCCGGGCCGAGCTGGCGGCCGCCATCGTGGGCGCCGCCCGCCACGAGGGGTTCCGGGTCATGGCACCGACGGGTTGGGAAGCCCACGACGCCCGCCTCCTTCTCTCCACGTTCGTCGCCGGGGACCTGCTGACGAGCAGCCACCCGCCGGGGACCATCCAGGTCTCCGTCCGCCCTGCGCTGCGCGTGGCCCGGACGACGGCCGCGGTGCTCGCCCTCGCCGTCCTGGCCGGGCTCGCGCCCTCGGCCGCGGCCTTGGGGCTGCTGGGGCTCGGCGCCGACCTGGCCCGGGGGTGGTGGCGCGCCCGCCGCCGGCTCCCTCGGCTGCTCCAGAAGGGCGCGCCGTCGTGAGCCGGTTCGGGAC
>DASZOE010000368.1:0-8558 GCA_035550945.1 Acidimicrobiales bacterium | reverse complement strand
GCGGCCGCCCGGGTCCCCGAGGTCGTGGCGGAGGGCACTGGCGCCACGCCGCCGACAGAACGGTTGTCGGTCGGGGAGCCGGCAGGCGGGGCGTCCGGGCTCGGGGGACGCGGCGCCGGAGCGGCGTTCCCGTCCCCGAGTGAGCGGCCGGCTCGGACCACGAGGGCCAGCCATTGCGTTCTGGCCACGCAGGCGAGAATCGGCCGGATCCGCGGCCACAGGGAGGTCATGAAGTGCACGAACTATAGCCGGAAGGCGGCAGAAAAAGGACCGGCCGTGGGCGACCGGCGGTGGGCCCGGTCTGGTCGGCGCCCGTACTCGAGACGTCGTGGCGGTGTTCCTCGCCGGCCGTTCCCGTGCCCCCGTCCATCAAGAGAACCGACGCATGTGCACGTTGAGCACGAGCCCGATGCCGAGGAAGCCGGCCACCGTGGACGAGCCGCCGTAGGACATGAAGGGCAGCGGGATACCGGCGATGGGCGTGATGCCCATGGTCATGCCCACGTTCTCGAATATCTGCACCGCCAGCATGGACATCACGCCCACGCAGAGGAGGGTGCCGAAGCGGTCGCGCGCCAGCACCGCTGTCCGCCAGGTGCGCCACACCACCAGGGCGAACAGGGCCAGCAGGGTGGCCGCCCCCAGGAATCCCAGCTCCTCGGCCACTGCGGTGAAGATGAAGTCGGTGTGCTGCTCGGGCACGAACGAGAGGTTGGTCTGCGACCCCTCGAAGACCCCCCGTCCGCTCAGCCCGCCGGCGGCGATCGCGATCTGGGACTGGCGCAGGTTGTAGGTCGAGCGCTGGGTGTCCCCCTGGGGGTCGAGGAACGCCGAGAGCCGTTCCACCTGGTAGCGCTTGAGGACGCCCAGCTGGAGCACCGCGCCGATGCCCACCGCCCCGACCAGGGCCAGCACGGCCAGGTGGCGGGGACGGGCGCCCCCCACGAGCAGCAGGGCCAGGACGATCCCGACGAAGACCATGGCGGTGCCGAGGTCGGGCTGGAGGTAGATCAGCGCCAGCGGGACGCCGACCAGCCCGATCAGGGTCGCGACGCGGCCGCCGTCGAGGTCGCCGCGATGGGTGGCGATGTAGGCGCTGAGGCAGATGATCAGCGCTCCCTTGGCGAACTCGGAGGGCTCGAGCTGGAAGTTGCCGAGGCTGAACCAAGCCTGCGAGCCCCGTTTGGTCGTGCCGAGGGGCGAGATGACCAGTAGCAGCACGGCCAGCGTCGCCACGTAGATGGCGGGCGCCAGATCGTGGAACGACCGGTAGTCCACGAGGGACACGGCGACCATGACCACCAGCCCGACGAGCACGAAGAGGGCTTGGCGCTTGAGGTAGTAGCTCCCTCCCAGGGCGGTCACCGCCTGCTGGTTGCGGGTGGCCGAGTAGACCATCAGCAGGCTCAGCGAGCTGATGGCCATCACGCCGCAGACCAGCAGGAGGTCGACGTGGCGCCAGGGCGCGGCGAGGTCGCGGGCCGGGCTCCGCGTCACGCCCCGGGGCGGCCGCAGCGTGGGTGCCGCCATCAGTCCCGACCTCCGGCCCGCTCCACCTGTTGGGGCGACACTCCGGCCGGCACCTCCAGCACCCGGCGGGCCACCGGCGCCGCGGCCTGGGCCCCGAAGCCGGCCTCCTCCATGACGACGGTGACGACGTAGCCCGGGTTGCCCGAGGGCGCGAAGGCGGTGAAGAGGGCGAAGTCCTGCTTCCCCGAGACCTGGGCCGTGCCCGTCTTGCCGGCGACGGGGAAGGTGTCGAGCGGGAAGCCGGCGAACGCTCCGAAGGCCGTGCCGTCGGGATCGGCGACGGCGCCCTCGAAGCCCCGCAGGAGGGGCAGGCGGAACGCGGCCGGGATGTCGACGGTACGGGTGGCGTGGGGCTCGATCTGGCGCACCACGTTGTGGTTCACGTCGAGGACGGTGCTCGCCACCCGGGGAGCGTAGATGGTGCCCCCGTTGGCGAACGCGGCGAAGGCGTTGGTGAGCTGCATGGGCGTGATGGCCAGCTCGCCCTGGCCGATGGCCAGGTTCATGTTGTCGCCCGTGTACCAGTCCCGGGTGGGGAAGGCCTCGGGATTGGCGTCGTGGAGCCTCTTCCGGCTCTCGGCGTCGGGGATGCGGCCCCCGGCCTCGAAGGGCAGCTCGATCCCCGTCGGGCTGCCCAGGCCCAGGCTGCGGGCCGTGTCCTGCATGGGCGTGGGCCCGTAGCGGCCACGGGCCTCCCACATGCGCTTGCCCATCTCGTAGAAGTACACGTCGCTCGACACGGTCATGGCTCGGGTGAGGTCGATGCGGCCGTTCACCTGGCCGCCGGCGTTGCGCTTCGTCTCGCCCCCGACGGTGATCGAGCCCCTGTCGTCGAGGATGTCGCGGGGCGACACCACGCCGTTCTGGAGCGCGGCCAGGGCCGTGACCAGCTTGAACGTCGAGCCCGGCGCGTACAGCCCCTGGAGGACGCGGTTGTTGAGGGGGAAGTAGCCGGCCGGGTCCTGCAGCTCAGCGAAGCGCGACTCGCTGATGCCGTCGACGAACTCCCGGGGATCGTAGGTGGGGTTCGACGCCATGGCCACGACCGACCCGTTGCGAGGATCGAGCACGACCACGGACCCGGCCCCGGTGAGGAAGAACTTGGCCGTGTCGCGGTCGTAGGCCCGGCGCGATCGCTCGAGGCCCTGTTGGAGCGACTCCTCGGCCACCCGCTGGATGTCGAGGTCGATGGTGAGCTGCACGTCGTGGCCCTGCACCGCGGGCTGCACCCCCAGAGTGCGGAGCACCCGACCCTTGGAGTCGACCTCCAGCTTCTCGATCTGGGGCTGACCCCGGAGGTCGGTCTCGTAGGCGGCCTCCACCCCCGACTTCCCGATGGTGTCGCCCGCCTTGTACCCGGCTGTCCTCCGGGGCTCAAGCTCCCGGTCGTTGATCTGCCCGATGTAGCCCAGCACGTGGGCCGCCAGTGTGCCGTGGGGATAGTTCCGTCTCGTGAGGTGGACGGCCCCCACACCCGGGAACTCATCCTGGTGCTCGCGGATGTAGATGAGCTTCTCCTTGGGGACGTCCTCGGCCACCGGCACGGGCTTGAAGAGCGTGAACCGGTCGTCGGCGACCCGCTTGCGCAGGTCCTCCTCGGGCACCGCCAGCAGGGCGGAGAGACGGGGGAGCAGGCCGGGATTGCGGTTGACCTCGTCACGACGCACGGTGACGGCGTCGACCGTGCGGTTGTCGACGAGGATGTTGCCGTTGCGGTCGAGGATCCGGCCGCGGGGCGCCTCGGTGACGATGAGGCGGACGCTGTTCTGCTCGGCCTCGACCCGCAGCGTGGGCCCGGCCAGGACCTGCAGGTACCACAGGCGGACGAGCATGGCCGCGAAGAGCGAGACGACGACCACGCCCAGGACGCCCATGCGAAGGCGGGTGGTCTCGGGGCTCACGGGAGGACCGCGCTCATGCGACGTACACGCCCGGGCGGGCTTGGCGGGCGAGGGACCAGCCCACCAGCCGCAGGGCCAGGGGCGCGAGGAGGGCATTGGTGACCCCGACGACGAGGAGGACGACGAGGAGGTGGCCGGTGTCGATGGGGGTGGCCCCCACCACGGCGCCGGCGACCGCGAACAGAAGCTGGCCGGCCGCGCTGGCCACGAAGGCGGTGAGCATCGGGATCCACCACGCCGAGCGGAGGATCCCGGTCTGCGCCACGCCCACGCAGTAGCCGGTGACGCTGAACACGAGCCCCGACAGGCCCAGCGGCGTCTCGAGGAAGAAGTCGACGGTCATGCCCGACACGAAACCGATCACCGCCCCCTGGACGGAGCCACCGGTGATGCCGCCGGCCACGGCGAGGAGGAGCATGAGATCGGGCATCACCCCGGCGACGCGCAGGCGGCTGAGCACCGACAGGTGGATCACCAGGGCGGTGACGATGACCAGGGGGACGCGCAGGCGGGGATCGGAGGTCACGGCTGCGGGTCCCAATGGAGGACCTTCACGAACTCCACCCGGCCCAGGTCGACGACCGGGTCGACCGTGATCTCCTTCTGCAGCGCCCCCGGGGGGACCCGCGCCGAACGGACGCGGCCGACCGGGATGGCCGGGGGGAAGACGCTCTGCTGCAGGCCGCTGGTGACCACCGCCTCCCCCTCCGCCACGTTGGTCTCCACGTCGACGAGGTCGACGGTGAGCGGATCGCGGGCCCCGCTCCCCTTGGCCACGCCGACGTCGCCCGAGGACTGCAGGCGGACGCCCACGTTCGACGAGCGGTCGGTGATGAGGAGGACGGTGGCCCGCGACCTGGAGACGTCGACGACCCGACCCACCAGCCCCGCGCCTGTCACCACGGGCATGCCCTCGGCCACCCTGTGCTCGCTGCCGCGGTCGATGGTGAGGGTGAGCTGGAAGTTGGAGGGCGAGGTCGACACCACCCGGGCGGCGACCGCGGGCACGTTGGAGCCGAACTCGAGCTGCTGCAGCGCGAGCAGCTTCTCCCGTTCACGTTCGGACCCCGCCTGGCGCAGGTTCCGGCTCCGGGCCTCCTCCAGCTCCCGCCGCAGGCGCTCGTTCTCGGCCTTGACGTCGCCGTAGCGGGTGAGGCCCCCGAAGAAGTCGCCCACCGGGGCGAAGACGCGGTCGGCCGCCGACTGGACGGGGGCGAAGAGGTCGCGGATCCCTCCCCGGGCGTCATCGAGGAAGCCCCCGTCGCCGCCCCGGAAGTCGAGGGTGATCACCGTGACCGACGTCAGGACGAGCAGGAACAATACGAACCGGTGTCGGCGTGAGCGCCGGTAGACCGCCACGGCGGCCTAGCCTCCCACGCCGCCGACCCCCGGCAGAGCCGCCCGGGCGCCATTTTCTAGGACTCGGCCGGCAGGCTCCGGGACGGGGGGAGGTTCACCGCTCGGCGGAGTTGGCGAGGACCTGCCGAAGGACACTGAACTCCTCGAGGCACTGGCCCGAGCCGATGGCGACCGAGTGGAGCGGATCCCGGGCGATGAGGATCGGCATCCCCGTCTCGTGCGAGAGCCGAACGTCCAGCCCGTGCAGGAGGGCGCCACCGCCCGTCAGCACGATGCCCTGCTCCATGATGTCGGCGGCCAGCTCGGGAGGCGTCTTGTCGAGCGTCGTCTTCACCGCGTCCACGATGGCGCTCACCGGCTCCTCCAGCGCCACCCGGATCTCCTCGGTGCTGGTGACGATGGTCTTGGGCAGCCCCGTGACCAGGTCGCGGCCCCGGATCTCGGCCCGCAGCTCCTCCTCGAGGGGGAACGCGGAGCCCAGGGCGATCTTGATCTCCTCCGCCGTCCGCTCGCCGAGGGCGAGGGAGTACTCCTTCTTGATGTACCCGATCACGGCCTCGTCGAGCTCGTCGCCGCCGATGCGCACGGACTGGCTGACGACGATGCCGCCCAGGGAGATGACGGCCACCTCCGTGGTGCCGCCCCCGATGTCGACCACCATGTTGCCGGTGGGCTCGTGCACGGGGAGGCCGGCGCCGATGGCCGCGGCCATGGGCTCCTCGATGATGAAGGGCGTCTTGCGGGCGCCGGCGTACTCGGCGGCCTCCTGCACGGCCCGCTTCTCCACGCCGGTGACCCCCGAGGGGACGCAGATCACCATGCGGGGCTTGGCGAAGCGCCGCTGGTGCACCCGGTGGATGAAGTAGCGCAGCATCTTCTCGGTGATCTCGAAGTTGTTGATCACCCCGTCCTTCAAGGGCCGGACGGCCTGGATGTGGCTCGGCGTGCGCCCGATCATCCGCTTGGCCTCGAGCCCCACGGCGAGGGGCCGCCCGTCCTTGACGTTGACGGCGACGACCGAGGGCTCGTTGAGGACGATCCCGCGACCCCGGACGTAGACCAGGGTGTTCGCCGTGCCGAGATCGACGGCCATGTCTCGCCCCAGGAATGCGGCGAAGAAGTTGTCGGACATGCGAGCAGGCTCCACGCCGGGTGCGGTCAGCCCAGAGGCTAGGCCCTCGGGGAGGAGCCCACAACCCGCTCTTTCCGCAAAGCCCTCTAACGCTGGGCGAGGTCGGGGAAGAACAGGGCGATCTCGCGCTCGGCCGACTCGATCGAGTCGCTGCCGTGGACGAGGTTCTCGGTGGTCTCGGTGGCGAGGTCGCCACGGATCGTCCCCGGCGCGGCGTCGGCCGGCTCGGTGGCGCCCATCAGGCTCCGCACCATCGCGACCGTCCCCTCGGCCCCCTCGACGACGAGGAGGAGGGCGGGGCTGCGGGTGACGAACTCGACAAGGGCGGCGAAGAAGGGCTTGCCCTCGTGCTCGCCGTAGTGCGTCGTCGCCGTCTCCCGGTCGAGCGTGCGCAGCTCCCCCGCCACCAGGCGCAGGCCCTTGGCCTCGAGGCGGCCGACGATCTCGCCCACCAGGTGGCGCTCGACGGCGTCGGGCTTGCAGATCACGAGGGTCCGCTCCATGCGACGGGAACCCTACGCAACTTTGGTCGGTGTCCTAGTCGCCCACCAGGGCGGCGCGGGCCGCGCCCACGACATAGAGCGAGCCCGAGACGAGGACCATCTCGTCGGCAGCGGCCAGGCTCAGGCCCAGGGCGACGGCCTCGGGCACGGACTCGGCGACCTCGGCGGCCACGCCCAGGTCGGCCGCGGCCGATGCCACCGCCGAGGCGTCCAGGGCCCGGGGCGACGGGGGTGGGCAGGCCACCACCAGCCGGCTCTCGGCCACGTCGAGGGCCTGCAGCATCTCGGCCGGGTCGCGGCCCTGCAGCATCCCCACCACGAGGACCCGCCCCGAGGCGCCGGCGAAGGCCTCGGTCAGGGCCTCGGACGCGGCCCGGGCCCCGGCCGGGTTGTGGGCACCGTCGAGAATGCACAACGGGTTGCGGGCCACCACCTCGAGGCGGCCGGGCAGGGCCAGGGCACCGAGGGCGGCGCCGACCACGTCGGGGTCGAGGGGCGCCCCGAAGAAGGCTTCGGCGGCGGCCACCGCGGCGGCCGCGTTGTCGCCCTGGAACGCCCCGTGGACGGGGAGGTAGACCTCGTCGTAGCGGGCCCCGGGCGTCCACAGGTCGACCAGGCGGCCGTCGTGGGCCAGGCGGTTGGCACCGCAACCGAAGGCGGCATCCCGCTCCCACACGAAGTTGGCACCGGCGCCGTGGAAGATGGCGGCCAGGTCGGGGTCGGTCTCGCCCAGGACGAGCGTGCTGCCGGGCCTGATGATCCCCGCCTTCTCCCGGGCGATGTCGGCCAGCTCGGGGCCGATGACATGGGCGTGGTCGAGGCTGACGTTGGTCACCACGGCCACGTCGCCGGAGACGACATTGGTGGCGTCCCAACGCCCGCCCAGGCCCACCTCGACCACGGCCACGTCCACGGCGACGTCGGCGAACCAGCGCAGGGCGGCGGCGGTGAGGATCTCGAAGTGGGTGGGCGGCTCGTCGAGGAGCAGCTCGAGGCCGGCCACGGCGTCGATGACCTCGACCAGCTCGTCGTCGGAGATGGGCTCGCCGTTGCGGGCCAGGCGCTCGTTGACCCGCTGGAGGTGGGGACTCGTGTACGTGCCCACCGACAGCCCCCGCTCGGCCAGGAGGGCGGTCAACATCCGCGCCGTCGACCCCTTGCCGTTGGTCCCTGTGAGGTGGAGCACCGGGTAGGCCGACTGCGGCTCGCCCATGAGCTCGACGAGGCGCCGGATGCGCTCGAGGCGCATGGCCGCGGCTCGCGGCGCGGTGTCCGTCTCCAGGTTGACGTGGTCGGCCAGGTAGGCCATCGCGCCGGCCAGATCCATGGCGTTCAGCCTGGCACGGCTGCGACGTCCCGCCCGCTAGCTGGCCAGGCGGGACTCCTCGGGATCGGTGAGGCGGATGGCCTGGGCCCGGGCCGCCTCGGCCGCCTGCTCGACGACGGGCAGGGCGGCCTCGGCCACCCGGGTGGCCTGCTCGCGGGCCAGCTCGGCGGCCAACTCGACCCTGGGGCGGGCCGCCTCGGCCACCTTGGTCGCCCGCTGGCGCGCCGCCTTGCTCGCCTTCTCCACCTTGGGCGCAGCCGCCTTGGCCGCCCTCCCGGCCCCCTTCCGGGCCTCCTTGGCCGCCTTCTCGCCCTGCTTGCGGGCGGTCCCCCTCGCCTGCTTGACCACCGGGGCGGCGGCGGCCGCGGCCCGCACGGCCTGGCCCCGCGCCAGCTCGGCAGCCAGCTCGACCCTGGGGCGGGCGGTCTCGGCGGCGAGGCTCGCCGCCCGGCCGGCGGCCTTCTTCGTCCGCTTGGCCGTGGCCTCGAGCGCCGACGTGCCCGCGGCGAGGGCGGCGGCGCGCTTCATCGCCTTCTTGGCCTGGCGCTTGCGGCTGCGGCGGGCGAGCAGGAGGCCCAGGAAGCCGCCGCTCAGCGCGCCCACGCCCGCGGCGATGGCCGCCTTCCGGGGCAGGTCCTCGTCGGGCTCCTCGCTCTGGAAGGACTGCACGACGACGACGGTCGCTCCTACCGCGCCTCCGAGGACGGCACCCTTGACAACCTTTCCCATGGGATCCTCCCGTCGAGCGAGCGGTACCCCGGAAGCGTAGCGTCGGCTAGGACGCGGCCCGGCGGGGGCGGGGCTGG
>DASZOE010000367.1:0-1729 GCA_035550945.1 Acidimicrobiales bacterium | reverse complement strand
ATCTCGGTCTGGTTGCCCTTCCAGTCCCGGTCCAAGGCGACGGTGCCCTCGGCCCCGCCGGCGGACTCCCACGGGTACAGCACCCCCCGATACCCGGAGCGGCGGGCTCGGGCCTTGGCGGCGGGAAGGTGACGGTGCCGGTAGCGCAGCATTGCTCGGGCGGCCTCCGGCCAGGAGAGGGAGTAGAAGGGCAGCAGGTAGATCTCCGTGTCCCACATCACGTGGCCCCGGTAGATCTCCCCGTTCAGGTCTCGAGCGGCCACCGAGACCGTGTCGTCGGCGGGATTGGCGGCCATCAGCAGGTGGTGGTTGGCGGTCTGCAGCGCGGCGTGAACGAGGTCGTCACCGTCGACCTCCACGGCGCTCGCCTCCCACCGCTCCCGCCACCGGACGCGGTGGTCCTCTGCGACCGCGCTCGGCGAGAGGGGTCGCAGGCGCACGGCGGCGGCCACAGCGGCACTGCCGGCGTCGAGAGAGGTGTGCACGGCCACCATCCGGCTCCAGCGGTAGGTGATGCCTGCTTCGGCCCGCCACTCCCACCACTCGGTCAGCCCGTCACGCGACCGGTCGACCGAGTGTCCGGCCCCTTCGAGGGCCTCGAGCGCGCTGTCGCCGGCGAGTGTGCATGCTTGGGCGACCGCCACGCCGATCGACGACTGAGTGCCGCGCACCACGATTGTGGCCGGGAGGGCGGCGTGTGGTGGCTCCAGCAGGGGTCGGGTGAGATAGGGCGTCGCCTGACGGACAACCGACGGCACCTCGAGCGCGGCCGCGAGCCGCACGGGCGCCCCTCGATCGGGCAGGAGCAGCGTCACCTGCTGCAGGGCGCCGTGGCGGTCGGTCAGCGAGGTCAAGCGGGTGAAGGTGGCCAACACCGACCGGCCGCACGGCAGGCGGTGGTGCCAGCGCCGGACGGTGGTGCCGGCGTCGTGGTCGAGCCAACGCTCGTGGCGCAGGCAGAGCCCGTGATCCAGCCGCAGCTCCTCCTTGTCGATCCAGATGCGCAACGCACCCCAGTCAGGGGCCGCGATCGGGGTTGGCGCGGCGTCGGCGACGGGCGGCGGCTCCTCGGAAGGGCGGATCGGGTCGTAGGTTCCGGCGACGAGGGTCAGGGGGAACGACGCCGGAGTGTGCTCCTCGAGCGCGGCCCGCGTCCCGATGTAGCCGTTGCCGACGGCGAGCACGGCCTCGACGCCCCGCTCACGTACAGGATCGAAGCCCTCGACGACGAGAGAAGAAGGAGGCGGCCCGTTCGTCGAGTCGGAACGTCGCATAGCCGCGTCCTACCCACTGGGCACCGACGGCACCTCCGGGCTGATCGACTCGGACGGGCCGGGCGAGCGCCAGTCCGCGGCCCGGGCCGGGTCGAGGAGGTAGGTGGCCGGGCCCGCTCCTCGGTCGGCCATATCACGGGTGATCCCGACTTCAACCCCACGACCGCCAGCGGCTATAGCCTCTGGGCACGGTCGGCATCTGGCAGTCGTACTCCTGTTCGGCAGGGGCGGCCCCCAACCCACTCCGGGACGGCATCCCCACGTTCTCGTCGGCGATCCTCGGGTATCGCCTGGCAGCGATCTACCTTGACTCCTCGCCCGGCGCCTCGGGGCGGAACAGCGCCCCCGAGCACCTTCGGAACGCGGCATTTCGGTGGCACGAGGGCTTTGCCAACTTGGGGCACCGGATGGCCGGCCTCCACGTCGTCCGCGGCCACCGTGGCGCGGTCGCCGCC
>DASZOE010000366.1:0-1690 GCA_035550945.1 Acidimicrobiales bacterium | reverse complement strand
GTGCGGGGGGCCGAGGGGGGCGACCCGGGCGCGGTCGTCTTCGACGCGGTCCAGCGGGCGGTGGCCCGGAGCGCCGACCTGGTGCTGGCCGACACCGCCGGCCGCCTGCACACCAAGGTCAACCTCATGGAGGAGCTCAAGAAGGTCCGGCGGGTCGCGGAGAAGGGCGAAGGGCGGGTCACCGAGGTCCTCCTCGTGATCGACGCCACCACCGGCCAGAACGGGCTGACCCAGGCCCGGGAGTTCACCGACGCGGTCGACGTCACCGGCGTGGTCCTCACCAAGCTGGACGGCACGGCCAAGGGGGGTATCGCCCTCGCCATCCAGACCGATCTCGGGATCCCCATCAAGCTGGTGGGCGTGGGGGAGACGGTCGAGGATCTCGTCGACTTCGACCCCGACGAGTTCGTCGACGCCCTTTTCTCGTGACTCCCTCTTCGTCTCGCGGCATGGCCCGCACCTCGCGTCGCATCCTGGCTGTCGCCCTGACTGCGGTTCTCGCCACAGGCCTCCTCGCCCTTCCGGCACAGGCCGCCACCGCGGCCACGCCCGTCGCCACCGGGCTGACGTGGCCCAGCGCCTTCACGTTCCTTCCCGACGGCCGGATCTTCTACGGCGAGCGCTTCACCGGCGAGATCCGGCTCCGCGACCCGGCCACCGGTACGGACTCGCTGGTGTTCACCGTCCCCGACGTGGCCGGTGACGGCGAGCAGGGCCTCCTGGGGTTGGCCCTCCATCCCGGCTACCCGGCCGAGACGGGGCTCCACCTGTACGCCTACGTCACCAGGCGGGTCGGCGGCGTTCCCGTGAACCAGATCCTGCGCATACGGATCACCCAGCGGAACATCGGCTACCGCTGGGGCGTCATCTACAACGCCCCGGCGACGCAGGTCCACAACGGCGGACGCATCATGTTCGGGCCCGACGGCAACCTCTACGTGGTCACCGGCGACGCCCAGAACCCGGCCAACTCCCAGAACCTCGGCAACACCTTCGGCAAGATCCTCCGCATGACCCCCGTCGGCACCGTCCCCGCCGGCAACCCCTTCGGGAACCTGGTCTGGGCCTACGGGATCCGTAACTCGTACGGCTTCACGTTCGACCCCGCGACCCAGTTCCTCTGGCAGACCGAGAACGGGCCGCAGTGCAACGACGAGCTCAACCGCGTCGTCCAGGGCGGGAACTACGCCTGGGGCCCCAGCCAGACCTGCTCGACCCCGCCGGCTCCGCCCGTCAACACCAACCGGGACGGGCCCAACCCGCTCCTGCCCCTGGCGTGGTACACGCCCACCACGGCGCCGACGGGCGCGGTGTTCTGCTCGGGCTGCGGTGTGCCTGACCTGGAGGGCCGGCTGGTGTACGGCACCTGGAACACCCGCCAGATCCGGTCCGTCACCCTCGACGCGGCCCGTACGGGCGTCGCCGGCGAGGTCCCCGCCTACACCCACTCGGGAGGGATCCTCTCCGTGGAGCGGGCACCCGACGGGCGGGTGTACTTCAGCGACAGCTCCGGCATCTACCGGCTGACCGCCGCGTAGCTGCGCCGCCGGGACCGCCCGGCCTGCGTGGCCGAACGCAGTGCCGCCTGCGTGGCCGAACGCAGTGCCGCCTGCGTGGCCGAACGCAGTGCCGCCTGCGTGGCCGAACGCAGTGCCGCCTGCGTGGCCGAACGCAGTGCCGCCTGCGTGGC
>DASZOE010000365.1:0-9006 GCA_035550945.1 Acidimicrobiales bacterium | reverse complement strand
GCTCTGGACCGCGGCCAAGGCCGTCGACGCGTCAACCGAGGCCGAGACCGCCCTCATCACCGGCGCGGTCGGCGAGGGCGCCGGCATCGAGCTGCTCATGTGGGAGATGGAGATGGACCTCCCCGACCCCGAAGAGGTGCTGGCCGACCCCGACGGCTTCCAGGTCCCGGAGCGGGGCGACCGGGCCTTCGCCGTCCTCCAGTCGGTCACCGCCGCGGTGGCCGCCAACCCCACCGTGGAGCGCTGGCTGGCGGGGTGGCGGGTCCTGGGCAAGGCCGGGGACGGGGCGCCCGACGTGGCTGCCGTCCCCGCACGGGTGCTGGCCCAGTGCCGGCCCAAGGGCGCCCCTGCGCCCCCCGAGGCCAAGCTCTTCGCCCCGCTGTTCAAAGGTGCCGGCTGGGTTTGAGCGTCTCGCACTCGCACCCGGAGGCCGCCCTCGACAGCCGCAAGCTGGCCCTGGCCCGCATGTGGGCCGTCCACCGCCACCCGTACCTCGCGGCCGCCATCTTCGCCTCCCCCGTGCTGCCCGCCCCCGGGCTGGGCAAGGTCACCGTCGACGAGTCGTGGCGCCTCTACGTCGACCCCGAGGTCGTGGCCTCCTGGAGCATCGAGGTGCTCGGCAGCCTGCTGGTCCACCACGCCGGCCACCTGGTGCGCGACCACGCCGGCCGAGCCCAGCACATGGGCGTCAACAGCCACTCCTCCAAGAGCTGGGCCCTGGCCGCCGATGCCGAGATCAACGACGACCTGGTGGGGACCGGGCTGCGCCTCCCCGACGACCGGGTCGTCCCCCAGGAGCTGGGCTGGGCGCCGGGCCGGCTGGCCGAGGAGTACTTCCACACCAAGCACCTGGAGACCGGCAGCGAGCCGGACTGCGGCAGCGGCGCCGACGGCCAGGTGCGGGAGTGGGACCTGGCCGCCGACCAGGGCAGCAGCATGCCGCCCGGAGAGCGCCACCTGCTCCGCTGCCAGGTGGCCAGCGACGTGCTGCGCTTCATGCGCGAGGGCCGGGGCCGCCTCTCGGCGGGGTGGAAACGCTGGGCCGAGAACCAGCTCGACCCCAAGGTCGACTGGCGCCGGGTGCTGGCCGCCGAGATCCGCAAGGGCGTCAGCACCGTCACCGGGAGGGTGGACTACACCTACCGGCGCCCGTCCCGCCGGGCCCACGCCACGCCCGGCGTGATCCTGCCCGCCCTGGAACGCCCGGTGCCCGAGATCGCCATCGTGGTGGACACGTCGGGCTCGATGTCGGAGGAGCAGCTCGCGGGCATCCTGGCCGAGATCGACGGCGTGCTCAAGAGCGTCGGGATGGCCCGGAGCCAGATCCGTGTCCTGTCCGTGGACGCCGCGGTAAAGGGCGTGCAGCGGGTGTCGAGCGCGGCGGCCGTCGACCTGCGGGGCGGCGGCGGCACCGACATGGGCGAGGGCCTGGCCGCCGTCGGCCGCCTGCGGCCCCGGCCCTCGGTGGTCGTCGTCCTCACCGACGGGCTCACGCCCTGGCCGGCCGAGGCCCCCAAGGGCATGCAGGTCGTCGTGTGCATGGTGACGAGCGCCCACATGGGCCGGGGCGGGCGCCCCTGGGCCGCACCGCCCTGGGCCCGCGTCGTCCACGTGGACGGGTGAGTCCCACGCCGTGACCCTCCCGTCGCGACCGCGCTGGTACCACCACGTCCCGCCGGTGTCGGCCACCGTGCCGTGCGAGGACGGCGAGCACCGGGTCAGCTGGCAGCGAGGCAAGTTCGTCCTCCACGACCACGACCTGGGCGCGGAGCGGGCCATGCTCGTCCTCGGCGGCGAGCCGGCCCCCTGCCTGCGCGCCCTGCGCATGTGGCGGGACCAGTTCGGCATGCCGCCCGAGATCTTCGGCCAGATGCACAGCTGGCTGGGCGACGACGCCGTCCTCGCCCCCCGGGAGATGGAGCTGCCCCGCCGCCTGGGCATGACGCTGAGCTGGATGCGCTCGTGGAAGGCGTGGGCCTACCTCGACAAGCACGGACGCCTGCTCCAGGAGCAGGCCAAGGAGCTGGCCCTCGGCCCGTTCCGCCAGCACCTGAACGTCGAGCGCCAGCGCCTCGGTAGCCGGGTCATCTCCGGGGCCTCAGTGCAGATCGTCCCCGATCACGTCGCTGCGTCGATCACCGGGCAGATGAACCGGGTGTCGGTGCGGGCCGCGGTCACCCTGCACCCGAGCTGGCTGGTCGACGTGTGGCCCCGGGGCATGGCCGTCGTCGACGGCGCCTTCGTGCTCGAGGTGCTCGAGGACTCCTGGTCGGGCCCCCGCGTGCGGGCCGTCCGCTGGGACGAGCGGCCGGGCGGCACCCGGGCCCCGGTGGTGGCGTCCGCCCGCCTCCGCCGAGGGCCGGACGGGGCCTGGGAGCTGGCCTGGGAGGCGCCCGGCGCCGGGGAGAGAAGGGGCCCTCCTGGTAGAATGAGCCGGTCCTTGACGGGCGAAATCTGAGAAAGAAGCTTCGCGGACCTCTCGCGCGCTGACGTACCTCGCCGTTCCGGCCACGCAGTCCGCCGTCGCAGCTCACCACACACCACATGACCGCGTCCGTGAACCCCGAGCCGCCCACCGCCGCCGAAAGGGAGCTGGCCGCCGAGCAGGCGGTCGTCGACCACGCCTACGCCCGGCTCGAGGCCATGCGGGAGTCGGCGCGCCGGGTCGCGGCCGGCGTCCTCGAGCAGGGCGCGGGCGGGACCCACCAGGCCCGCCTCGAGCGGGACGTCCGGCTCCACGTCAGCGAACGGCGCCTGGCCGAGCTGAAGGTGGGCGACGCACCCCTGTGCTTCGGCCGCACCGACCACACCGACGGCCAGCGCCTCTACATCGGCCGCCTCGCCGTCTCCGACGAGGGCAACGACTCCCTCGTCGTGGACTGGCGGGCGCCGGCGGCGGAGCCGTTCTACCGGGCCACCGGTCGCCATCCCATGGGCCTCGTCCGCCGCCGGCACCTGATCATGCGGGGCCGCCGGGTGGTCGGCATCGACGACGAGCTGCTGGCCGAGCCCCCGGAGGGCGCCGACGGCGACGCCCTGGTGCTCGTCGGCGAGGGCGCCCTCGTCGCCGCCCTCGACCGCTCCCGCACGGGACGCATGGGCGACATCGTCGCCACCATCCAGGCCGAGCAGGACGAGATCATCCGGTCCCCGCTGGCCGGTCTCCTGGTCGTGCAGGGCGGTCCGGGATCGGGCAAGACGGCCGTCGCCCTGCACCGGGCCGCCTACCTGCTCTACACCCACCGCTTCCCCCTGGAGCGGGCCGGAGTGCTGTTGGTCGGGCCCAACCGGATCTTCCTCCGCTACATCGAGGACGTGCTCCCGTCCCTCGGCGAGCACACGGTCACGTTCGCCACCCCTGCCGGTCTGCGGCCCGGGACCACGGTGCGGGGTTCGGACGGGCCGGCCGCCTTGCGCGTCAAGGGCGACGCCCGCATGGTGGAGCTCCTCGCCCGCGCCGTCACCGCCTTCGAGCGGCCCCTCGACGAGCCCGTGTCCGTGCCGTGGGGCCGCCACGTGCTCACCGTGCCCGTCGAAGCGTCCCGGCGCTTCGTCGGCCGCACCCGGCGCCGGTCGGGCGCCCACAACGAGCGCCGGGCCGGCCTCGAGCGCCTCCTCGTCCGCCACCTTCTCGATCAGCTGGCGGGCCGGGGCGTGCTCCTGGAGCACGGAGCCCGCGCCGAGGCCGAGGAGGGCCTGCGCGAGGAGCCGGCCTTCACCGCGGCCTGCGACGCCATGTGGCCGGTCCTCACCCCCGAGGCGCTCCTCCACGCCCTCCTCGGCTCGCCCGAGCTCCTGGCCGCCGCCGGAGACGGTCTGCTGTCGCCCGACGAGCGTGAGGCCCTGTACCGGAAGCGCGGCACCGGCCTGGCCGCGGTGGCGTGGACGGCGGGCGACGTCCCCGTCCTCGACGAGCTCGCCGTCCTCCTGGGCCGCCCGCCGGTGACTCGGCCGGTCACCGCGGTCCGGGACGGCAACGGCCAGCGGGCCCTGCAGGACCCCTTCGACGACGAGGACGAGGAGGTCCCCGACCTCGCCACCCGGACGTTCGGCCACGTCGTCGTGGACGAGGCCCAGGACCTCTCGCCCATGCAGTGGCGCATGCTGGCCCGCCGCTGCCCGGCGGGGTCGATGACGATCGTCGGCGACCTGGGCCAGGCCACCGGACCGTGGGCCCCACGCACGTGGAACGAGGTCCTGGCCCGCCTCCCCGGCCGCCGCGACCCCCGGGTGGCCGACCTCACCGTGAACAACCGCACGCCCGCCGAGGTGATGCACCTGGCGGCGCGCCTGCTGGCCGCGGTGGCCCCCGACATGACCCCGCCCGTCCCCGTCCGCCACGCCGGGGTCGATCCCATCTTCGAGGCCGTCGAGCCCGACCGGCTCATGGCCGCGGCCGCCGGGGCGGCCCGCGCCGAGGCGGCCGAGGTGGGACCGGGCAAGGTGGCGGTGATCGCCCCGACCGGGCTGGCCGCCGCCCTGGCCGCCGCCATCGGGCCCGACCTGGCCCGGGCCGGCAACGACGCCGCCGTCCTCGACGCCCCCGTCGCCGTGCTCACCCTCGACTCGGCCAAGGGCCTGGAGTTCGACTCCGTCGTGGTGGTCGAGCCAGCCCGCGTCGCCGCCGAGAGCCCCCAGGGCCTGCGGGCCCTCTACGTCGCCCTGACCCGGACGACCAGGCGCCTGCGCATCGTGCACGCCGCGCCGCTGCCGGACGTGCTCGCCGCCTGAACCCCGGGGCGGGGGTGACAGAATGGCCGTCGTGCCCAGCCCCCCCTCCTGGGAGATCGAGCCCGCCGGGCCCCTCGGCGGCGACGTCCGGATCAGCGGCTCCAAGAACGCCGTCACCAAGCTCATGGTCGCGGCCCTGCTCGGCGACGCCCCCAGCACGATCGCCAACGCCCCCCTCCTGGGCGACGTCGACATCACCGCGTCGATGCTGCGCTCGCTGGGTGCGGGCGTGGAGATCGACGGCGACGAGATCACCGTCGACAGCCAGTCCGTCACCGACGGACGGATCCCGGTGTCCTACACCGGCCTCAACCGGGTGCCGATCCTGCTCGTCGGCCCCCTGCTGCACCGCATCGGCGAAGCCTTCGTCCCCCTGGTCGGCGGCGATCGCATCGGCAACCGGCCCGTCGACTACCACGTCGACGCCCTCCGCCGCTTCGGCGCCGAGGTGGAGCTCACGCCCGAGGGGCTGGAGGCCAAGGCCGTGCGCCTGGAGGGCGCGCACGTCCGGTTGCCCTTCCCCAGTGTCGGCGCCACCGAGAGCGTCCTGCTCACCGCGGCCACCGCCGAGGGGCGGACGACCCTGGAGAACGCGGCCATCGAGCCCGAGGTCGTGGAGCTGGCCCTCTTCCTCCAGCGCATGGGCGCCCGCATCGAGATGCAGCCCGACCGCGTCTTCGTCATCGAGGGCGTCCCCCGCATGACCGGGGGCCGCCAGCGCCTCGGCGGGGACCGCATCGAGGCCTTCTCCTACCTGGTGGCGGGGCTGGCCACCGGCGGCCGGGTGCACATCCGGGGCTGCTCCCAGGACCGGCTGGTGACGGCCATCTCCACCCTCCAGCGCATGGGCGCCCGCTTCGAGATCTCCGAGGACGGCATCGTGGCCGAGGCCGCTCAGCTGCGGCCCGCGGCGGTGCAGACCAGCACCCACCCCGGGTTCATGACCGACTGGCAGCCGCCCCTGGTCGTCCTCTTCACCCAGGTGCCCGGGATGTCGGTGGTGCACGAGACGGTGTTCGAGGACCGCCTGGGCTACGTCGACGCCCTGCGGGCCATGGGTGCCGAGGTCGAGCTGTTCCAGCAGTGCCTCGTGGGCCAGGCCTGCCGGTTCCAGCAGAGCGGCTGGAAGCACTCGGCCCTCGTGCGGGGGGTCACCTCGCTGCAGGGCGCGGAGATGGCCATGCCCGACGTGCGGGGCGCCTTCGCCTACGTGATCGCGGCGGCCGCCGCCCGCAGCCCGTCGACGCTCAACGGCGTCCACCATCTCGAGCGCGGCTACGACCGGCCCCTGGAGAAGTTCGCCCAGCTGGGCCTGCGGATCAGGCCCTCTTCGGGCTAGGGCCGCAGCACGGCCCACGCCGTCGAGTCGGTCGTGTCCCAGTCGTAGATCGAGTACCCGACGACGTTGGTGTCGGCGCAGGCGGCGAGGAAGGCCCGGTAGTCGTCCGCCGACGACTCGTCGCCGATCCCCCCGATGGCGTGCACCACGGCAGCCGGGTCCCCGAGGTGCTCCCGCACCCTCGACACGTTGTCGGCGGTGTAGCGGTAGGCGTCGGCATACGGGGACCGGCTCCCCCGGTTGGTCCAGTAGCTCATCGGCAGCCATGCGTCGTAGAGGCCGCGGAGACCCTGCCAGGGGAACGCGGGCCAGTAGCCGGTGTTGAGCACGTCCGTCAGCACGGGAGGCAGGACGATGCCGCCGACGGGCAACTCTCCGGCCAGGTCGCGGAGCTGGCGGGAGAGCTCCACCAGGCGCTCCGAGCGGGACGCGGGATCGGGGACGCCCGCCGTCCACTCGATGTCGAGGGCCACGCCGTCGAAGCGGTGGCCCCCGGCCCGGAAGGCGACGATGGCGTCGAGGTGGCGGCGGTCGTCGGCCAGGTCGGACAGGTACGGCAGGTACCAGGCGACCACCGCCATGCCCTTGGCGTGGGCCCGCTCCAGGAAGGCGGCGAGCAGCTCCGGCGACGTCAGGTCGCCGGGAGCTCGACGGTCCTGGGGCCGGGCCGCCTGCAGGTACAGCGTGCGCACGCCGGCCGCGGCCATGCCGTCGACGTCGTCGGGCGTCACCGAGGGCTTGCCCCCCTCGGCGTGGGCCGGGTTGAAGTCGAAGACGTCCACCCACGTGCCCAGTCGGGCGAAGACGTCGACGCCCCTCGGTTGGGCGTCGTCGGGCACCGCGGGCTTCGGACCATTCCCGCCGCCCGACAGGCCTCCGGCCGCGACCGACCCGATGAAGCCGGCGAGCACTCCGGCGACGACGAGGAGGCGCACGAGACGGCCCGGCGTGAGGCCGCCGGACACGCTCAGGCCGTGATCTCCACGGGCACGCCGATCGGAAGCGTGGTGGCGAGCCGGGTGATGGCCTCGTTGGTCAGTCGGATGCAGCCGGCGCTGACGTCGCGTCCGATGCTGGCCGGCTCGTTGGTGCCGTGGATGCCGATCACGCCGTCACCGCCGGCGAAGTCGTAGAGGACCTCTGAGAAGCCCGACAGGCCGTAGGCGTACGGGCCGTAGGGCCCGTCGGGTATGGGCCGGCCCTGGCGGTCGATCGGTTGCAGGAGCTCCTTGGTGTAGTACAGCCCGCCCGGCGTCGGGGTGTCCTGGGTGCCCACTCCGATGGGCTCCCGGGCGAAGACCTCCTCGCCCTTCCACACCGTGAGCTGGTGGGCGCCGAGCTCGATCAGGATCCGGTAGTCGTGGGTGGCCAGGGTGACGTCGCTGGCGCGGATCCACCCGCTGCTCCCGTTCGGGCGCACGGGGAGCAGCACGTGCAGCCACTCGGGCTGCTGCTCCCGCACCAGGAAGACCAGCTCGGTGCCGTTCGGCTTGGTCGGGTGCTCGAGGCGCTGAGCCGGCTCGGGGTCACCAGGCTCGGCGAACACCTCCACCAGCGGGACGGCGGCCGTGGCCACCAGGTTCACCGGCCTCACCGTCGTCGGAGGGGACGAGGGCGTGGTGGCCGAGGTGGAGGCGGGCGTCGACGAAGACGCCCGCCGGGTGCCGTCGGAGCCGCAGGCGGCGAGGAGGGCGAGGAGGAGGGCGGCGGCCACCCCGGCGCGGACTCGGCGAGGCACCCGGGCATCGTACCGAGCGCAGGGGCTGTTCCCGGTTCAGGGCGTTTGGGGAACGCCGCTTGAGGGAACCCGCAGAGCAGGCGACACGTGGTCAGGAGAGAACATGTACATCGGCCTCGGAACGCTGATCCTCATCATCATCCTCATCCTGCTGCTGACCTGACGTTCGGTCGACGCATCGGCAGATCCGTCGTGCATCGCCACTTGAAAGGAAGGCCGGGATGAGTCCCAAGACGAGCTTCTGGTTCTACCTCGCATCCGTCGTCTGCTTCGTCATCGCCGCCGCCGGCTCGGACTGGCGCTTCGGGCGCCTGGGCCGGCGGGGATTGGCGCCCCGCCTCGTCCTCGTCCCCCTCGGCCTGGCGCTGTACGTCTTCCCGACCCTGTGGACCACGGGGAAGATCGCCTTCTGACCTGACGCAGGGCGCCGGGCGTCACGCCCCCGAGAGACGATCGTGACACCGCGGTAACGGAGACGTCCCCGGCCGTTCATCGCGGCCCGACATGCTCGGGAGGTGCTTCGCCAGGTCGTCCCCACCGGGCCCCTCGGGGGCGTGCGGGTGGGCGTCACGGCCGGTCGCGGGGGCCGGCGCCTGGTCGACGCCATGCGCCGGGCCGGCGCGGTCGTCGCCTGGGGACCGACCTTCGACACCGTGGCCGCCACGCCGGCTCGCCTCCGCGCCGAGACAACGGAGGTTCTCGAGCGCGGCCCCGGATGGATCGGCGTCACCACCGAGCGGGGCGGCCGGGTCTGGGCCGACGGGGCCGGCCCTCTCGGGCCCGCGCTCCGCGACCTGCTGGCCGGCGCCGGCGTCGTCGCCCGCAACCGGGCCGCGGCCCGGGTCGTGACCGAGCTCGGCGGGCGGGCCGAGGTCACCGCCGCCTCCGGTCGGAGCGCCGAGGTCGCCCGGCTCCTCCTCGAACGGGCGCCCGCGGGCGGGCCGGTGGCCGTGCAGGTCGACGGTGGGGGCAGCCGCACCCTCGTCGGGCATCTCCGGGAGGCAGGGGCCGAGGTGCTGGTCATCCGTCCCCACCGCTGGGAGCCCCCCGCCGACGTGGGCCCCGCGGCGCGCCTGGTGCGCCAGATCGCCGCCGGCGACCTCGACATCGTGACCTTCACCAGCCCACCGGCCGTCGACGGGCTCTTCGAGGTCGCCGCCGGCCTGGGCCGGCGGGGATTGGCGCCCCGCCTCGTCCT
>DASZOE010000364.1:0-1571 GCA_035550945.1 Acidimicrobiales bacterium | reverse complement strand
AGCCCAGACCGCGGCCGACGCCGCGGCACTGGCCGGGGCGGCCGACGGCCGGGAGGCGGCCGAGGAGCTGGCCGCGGCCAACGGAGGCCGCCTCGCCGAGTTCGAGGTGCAGGGGTCCGACACGCGGGTGGTCGTCGAGCTCGGCGCGGCCCGGGCGCGGGGCCGGGCCCGGCGGGAGAGCGGCGTTGGCGGCCTGGGCGCCGGCGGCGCGGACGGTGGGGGAGCGACCAGGGAGGGACTGGCCCCGGCCATGGTCGCGGCCCTGGCCCGGGCCGAGCAGCTCCTCGGTCGGCCCGTTCCCATCACGTCGGGTTACCGGTCGGCCGCCGCCCAGCAGGCCCTGTGGGCCAACCGGGCCGCCAATCCCTTCCCGGTGGCCGCCCCGGGCACCTCCATGCACGAGCGGGGGCTGGCCGTCGACGTGCCCGTGGCGTTGGTGCCCGAGCTGGCGCGCGTCGGGCCCCAGGCCGGCCTGTGTCATCCGTTCCCCCGGGCCGACCCTGTGCACTTCGAGGTGTGCCGGTAGCCTGTCGGCCGTGGTGAGTGGCAGGGGGCATCCGAACGGTCCGGAGCCGGGGAGCCGGGCCGGGGACGAACGACCGCCACGTCGTTCGCTGTGGGCGCCCCGGCGCCGCGGCCCCCGGCGCCGTGTCCGGGGCGTGGTCCGCAGGATCAACACCTGGTCGGTGTTCCGGGTGTCGGTGCTCTTCTACGTCGCGCTGTACGGCATCCTGCTGGTTGCCGGGGCGATCCTCTGGGCCGCGGCCACCGCCACCGGTCTGCGGGGGAACGTCGAGAGCTTCATCGCCGACCTCATCGCCTCCGGGAAGTTCGAGTTCGTCGGGACCGAGTTGTTCCGGGCCTCGTTCGTGGGTGGCGCCATCCTCGTGGTCCTGGGAACGGCGTTCAACGTCCTCCTGGCCGTCCTCTACAACCTCATCAGCGAGGTCGTGGGCGGCATCTCGTTGGTCGTCGAGGAGGCCCCGGCCCGGACCGGGCGGACCGGGGCGGAGGCAGAGGCCCCGCCCGCGGTCGAGGCGACGTCCGGCCCGCCGCAGATCCTCGTCCCCGAGGCCGAGCTCAAGCAGCCGCGGCGGAGCCCGGGGCGGACCCCCCCCGTCGTCCGCCAGACCCCCTCCTAGGTCGATGAAGGTCAGGGTCGGCACGCTCGAGGAGCTCCGGGCCCGGGGACAGCTGGTGGGCAAGGCCGGCAGCCACGGCGTCTGCGTCTTCTGGGACGGGCAGCGGGCGTGGGCGCTCGACGACCGTTGCCCGCACATGGGGTTCCCGCTCCACCGGGGGACGGTGGAGGAGGGCCTCGTCACCTGCCACTGGCACCATGCCCGCTTCGACCTGGCCACGGGCGGCACCCTCGACCCCTTCGCCGACGACGCCCGGGCCTTCCCCGTGGAGATCGAGAGCGGCGACGTGTTCGTGGTCGTCGGCCCCGAGACGGGACGGGTCGACGACCTGCGCCGCCGCCTCCGGGAGGGCCTGGAACAGGGCCTGACGCTGGTGACCGCCAAGTCGGTGCTGGGCCTGCTCGAGGCCGGCGTCGAGCCCACCGAGAT
>DASZOE010000363.1:0-4675 GCA_035550945.1 Acidimicrobiales bacterium | reverse complement strand
CTTCTCGCTGCGGACGAGGGCCCGCACCGCCCGGCCCTCGGCGGCGAGGGCGGCGACCAGGCTCCGCCCGATGAAGCCCGACGCCCCGGTGACCAGCACCGGCCCGTGGTCGTCGTTCACTCGGTGGCGGCGGCGACCGGGATGCGGGTGGGGCGGCGGACCATGCCCTTGGCGATGCGCGTCGCCGCCTGGGGCTCGGCCAGCAGGTTGGTGTAGGCAGCGTTGGCGAGGGGGCACGCGCAGCGCTGCTCGCGCATCCACGTCCGGAACTTCTCGGCCTCCTCGGAGAACCACACGGTGCCGAAGTCGAAGTCTGCGTCGCGCAGGTTGCCGAACGAGCGGGAGAGGACGCAGCACGACCACACGTCGCCGTCGGCTCCCACGTGCACGGAGAGGAAGCCGGCATGGCACACGGGCATGGCCGTGGGATCGCCCTCGAGGTAGCGGGTGACCCGCTGGTAGTACTCGCCCCGCAGGGCCCGGGCCATGCGGGCGACGGTGCCACTGGCCTTCTCCTCGACCTCGAGCACGGCCTTGGCCGCCTCGCCGAACCGGGAGGCCCTGGGCGTGATGCCCGTGCCGATGGTCTGGAGCTCGACCCGCTCCTCGGCGGGCTCGGCGATGTAGGAGTCGGCGCCGAGCGCGGACAGGCCGTGGGCGATGTCGGGGAAGTCGTCCTCGTTCTGGTCGGAGACGACGGTGTGGATGCCGACCGTGAGGTTGGGCAGGTCCAGGGCCCGCAACTCGGCGAGGGTCTTCATCAGGCGGGGCCAGGACCCGGGCGCGGCCCGGATCGTGTCGTGGCGCTCGGGCACGTGGTGGTCGATGGAGAGGTTGATGACGAGCTGGGTGTCGGGGCTGCCGGTGCAGATGCGCTCGACGCCCCGCACGATCCGGTCGGTGAACCAGCCGTTGGTGGGGATGTTCACCACCGCCGGCTCGCAGTGCCGGATGGCGGACAGGATGATGTCGGGCAGGTCACCCCGCAGGAAGGGCTCGCCTCCGCTGAACGTCATCCACGTGGGGGCCCGGCCCATCGAGGCGAAGACCCGGCTCCACTCCTCGACGTCCAGCTCCTTGACCTTGCGCTCGTAGACGTTGCAGGTCAGGCACTTGAAGTTGCAGCGGAAGTTGGTGCTGATGACGACGTTGACGGGGAGGAGGCGGGGCCAGCCCCGCGCACGCCAGGAGCTAGCGGTGGCCAGCGCCCAGCCGGTGGTCGTGAGGCGCCGGAGCTTTGGTGCTCGTGACCATCTCCCAGACATGGTTCTCCCTCCCCTGCAGGTAGTCCGCCCGCGCGCGCGCCCGCGCGTACGCCTCCATGGCGATGGTGCCGAGGGTCCACGCTACCCGCCGTGGGTGGAGCCGCTCGCGCTCGGCGGTGAGGTCGCGCCAGAGCTCGAGGGCGAGGAGGGAAGGGTGCAGGCTGGGAACGGTGTAGTGCTGCCGGTGCCGCAGCCACAGGTGACCGGTGTGGACCTGGCGGCGCTGCTTGACGAAGTCGTGCACGTTGCCCGGCGCCCGGTTCTGGACGACCGCGTCGGGCACGTAGACCGAACGCCAGCCCTGAGCCTCGATCAGGGCCTGGAAGCAGGCCTCGTCGACGGATGTGCGGGGCAGCGACACCACGGCCTCGGCCCGGAGGGCGAGCATCTCGCCGAGCTTGGGCTGGTGCAGGGCCAGGCGGTGGTGGAGGCGCCAGAGCATCTGGGCGGCGTGCCCGATCGGGGTCGAGTCGGGGTTCACGGGGACGGGCCGTCCGCCGGCCAGGCCGACGCCGGTCTCGGAGAGAGCCTCGATCAGCAGACCGATGGCCCCCGGGGCGGGAAGGACGTCGCCCGACACGATGACCACGTATGGATAGGCGGTCTCCGAGAGGCCGAAGTTGACCGCCGCGGCCTTGCCCGAGCGCACCGGCTCCACGTAGAGGCACACCCGTCCGTCGTGGCCGGCGGCGGCCTCGAGCACGGTGGGAACGGTGTCGTCCTCGCAGCCGCTGGCGACGACCAGGACCTCGCCCACGCACGGCTCGCCGAGCAGCCGGTCGAGGAGGGCCGCCATGTTGGCGCCGTCGTTGTGGGTGGGCACGAGCACGCTGGCCATGCCGGCGGTGCAGTCCGGTGACGGGCGGGACCGCACGGCGGGGCCGGCGAGGACGGCTTCGGCCCGGTCGAAGACGGTGCCCGGCGCCGGGAGTGCGGCTCGCCGCCAGCGGATCCCCGGCGCGGCCCGACCGCCGGCTGCGTCGTACGCTGCGATACCTCGGGGCGCGCCTCGCCCAGCCGCAACGGCGTCGTTTCCCACGTGACCCCCCCGGGTGCGCTAGGTGCGAGGAGCATAGTCTAGGATGCCTCTGGGAGGGCAAGGGGGACCTCGGTCGTTCAGAGCCGCGGGTCGCGGGCGCCTGGCCGGCACCTACCATGAACAGCTCTTCGGGCGCGCAGCTGCAGCCCGGACCATCGAGGACGCCGAATGGTTCAGGATCAGCGTGAGTATCAGCAGCGGTACTACGACCGCCACTACGAGACCCGCGCCGTGGTGGCCCGCGAGCAACTGGCGCACCCTCTGTTCCGTTCGTTCCACGACCGGATGGCGTCCCGCATCCTCGATCGCCTCGAGGGACCGTACGGACCCGACCGTCCCCTCCGAGTGTTCGAACCGGGTTGCGGCGAAGGCTTCCTGGGGTCCGCTGTCTGCCGGGTCGCGGCGGAGCGGGGATGGCCGGTCGTCTACTCGGGGACCGACCTGAGCGAAGCCGCCCTCGAGCTCGCTCGGCCGGCCCTGGGCGACGACCTCGTCGTCGGTGACGCCACCGAGGTCACCGCCTCCCTGCCGTCGGACAGCCGGGATCTGGTCATCGTCAAGAACCTCTTGCACCATCTGGACGAGCCCGCGGGACTCCTGCGGGAGGCGAGCCGGGTCGTCGGGGCCGACGGAAGGGTCGCGATCGTCGAGGCCCGGCTGGGGGGACCGCAGTTCTGGGTCTTCATCCTCACCGCGCCGAAGCGGGAGCGGTACTTCTTCAAGGGCGCCCGGCGGAACCTTCAGGCCGTCAGAGCTGCGGGGTTGGAACTGGTGCACCGCGAGCGGTTCAGCTGGCTGCCCTACGAGCTCGCCTTCCACATCCGGTTCCGTGTGTTCCGGCGTCTGCTCGGCACCGATCGAGCCCGGACGATCGACCGGATCTCTCGTCTCGACGATGGCCTTGCCCGCGTCTTCTTCCCGGTGGCCAACTACGTCATCTGGGTCGCGGCACGACCGGAGGGCTGACTCGTCGAGGCGGACCAGCGCGACTATCAGTTGCGCCACTACGACAATCACTATCCTCGCCACGCAGCCGCGGTGCGCGAGCAGCAGGCCCATCCCCTCTTCCGATCGTTCAACGATCGACTTGCCGGACGGGTGCTGGAACACGGCCTGGGGGGCGTCGACTCTCCGTCAGCGGGCCCTTTGCGCCTCCTCGAGTTCGGGTGCGGCGAGGGTCTGTTGGGGGCGGCGTTGTGCCGGGTCGCCGCCGAACGCGACGTGGCCGTCTCCTACACGGGCTCCGACCTCAGCCCCGCGGCGATCGACCTGGCCCGGGAGTTCGTGGACGGCGACTTCGTCGATGGCGATGCCACCGAAGTCGCGTCGTCGCTGCCTTCGGCGAGCCAGGACCTGGTGGTGGTCAAGAACCTCCTCCACCATCTCGACGATCCCGCCGCGTTCCTGCGCGAGGTCGCCCGGGTGACGAGGCCGGAGGGGAGGGTCGTGATCGTCGAAGCACGGCGCGGCTGCATCCCGTTCTTCCTCGTGACCTTCATCTTCTTCAATCGTCGTGAGCGGCACTTCTTCCGGGGCCGGGGTCGGAACCTGGTCGAGCCCGTCGCGGCTGCGAGGCTCGTCGTTCACCACGCCGAGCGCTTCAGCTGGTTCCCCTTCGAGCTGGCCTTCGCCATCCGCGTGAACTGGTTCCGACGCCTGTTCGCCACCTCCAACGGGCGCACGCTCCGGCGCGTGCGGGAGGCGGACGATCGCCTGGCGACGCTCATGCCCTGGTCCACCTGCTACGAGATCTGGACGACGGGTCCCGCCGGGCCCAGCGGGCGCACGCCGAACGCGGACGCGTCTCAGCCGGCGCCGACGACGTAGCCATGGTCGGCAACGCCCGGCTCCACCCGGCGACCGTCCCAGCACGTCGCGACACGACGGAGACGAGGGTGCTCGGCGCGAGCGAGGCCTCCCACCACCGTGGGGATCGTCGTGCCTGGACGGCCCGGCTCCTCGTCTCCTCCGCCATCGCCCTCGTGATGGCCATGGGTGTGGAGCCGGCCACGGGCCAGACCGGCGATTGCCCGAGCAGCACCCTGGGCGCCGCCACCGTCACCATCGAACGCGTCAGCCCCGAGCCGCCGGTCGCCGGACAGGACGTCCTCGTCCACGGACGGGCGAGGTCGACGCTTCCGGTCTCCCGTGCCGAGCTCTGGGTCGACGACGTGAGGGTGGACTCGAGAACCTTCGCACAACCCGGAACAAGCGTCCCGTTCACCCTGCGCTGGCCTTCGACGGCCGTGCGGCCCGGCCCGGCCCGGCTCCGCACCGTCGTGTGCGGCAACGGGGCTGTGGCCGGCGTCCTGGTGTCAGGGGCCTCGAGCCGGAACATGAACGTCGCTCAGGCGCAGGCGACCGCCCCGGC
>DASZOE010000362.1:0-5907 GCA_035550945.1 Acidimicrobiales bacterium | reverse complement strand
CCGCGTGGGCCTGCGGGGCGATCCACGTCGGCGCCTCCAAGGACCTGACCGGCCCGGAGCTGGCCGCGCTGGTGGAGAGGACGCAGGCGACCGCGGTCGTGTACCAGCCACCCGGCGGCCAGAGCGACCCGCTGGCCGCGCTGCGAGCCGTCCGGGCGGCTCGCCCTTCGACGGTGGCGGTCGTCCACGGCCACGGCGCCGAGCCCGGGCAGCACGCGCTGTCGCAGCTCCTGGCCTTCCCGGATGTCGGGACGCAGCCCCCGGCGCCGGCGGGTCCGCACGACACCGCCCTGCTGGTGCTCACGTCGGGGACCACCGGGCGGCCCAAGGCGGTCATGGAGACGCTGCCGGCGCTGTGGGCCAAGATGGCGTTCTTCGCCGACGCGCTGTCCCCCGGACACGACGACGTGCACCTGATGTACCTGCCCATCTGCCACGCCTTCGGCCTGAAGCTGTCCCTGATGGCCCTGGCGAGCGGGGGCCGGCTCGTCCTCCTCGACCGCTTCTCTGGGCCGGAGGCGGTGCGACTCGTCCACGAGGAGGGCGTCACCGTGCTCCCCGGTACCCCGACCCACCTGACCCTCCTGCTGGACGCCCTCGATACCGGCCGCCACCGGGTGGACACGCTGCGCGCCGCCGTGTCCGCCGCTGCGCCCCTCCCGCCCGGCCTCGTCGACGAGCTCCACGAGCGGCTGGGCGTCGAGCTGCTCTACGTCTACGGGTGCAGCGAGGGCTTCCTCACCCGCACCACCGACCGCGCTGACATCCGCCGGGGCTCCGTCGGGCGCACCGTGTTCCGGGGGCCCGAGGGCTCACCCCCCGACGGCTCGGTCGCCATCCTGGATCGCGACCGCCACGCGTTCCTCCCGCCGGGGGAGGTCGGCGAGATCGCCTTTGGAGCCTCCCGGCCCGTGCGCTACTGGGCGGAGCCGGCCGCGGCCACGGACGGGTGGTATCGCACCGGCGACCTGGGACGGCTGGATCGGGATGGGCGTCTCTTCGTCTCGGGGCGGCTGAAGGAGGTGGTCAATCGCGGAGGGCTCAAGGTGGCCTCGGGCGAGGTGGAGGCCGCCCTCGTCGGCCATCCCGAGCTCGCCGACGCCGCCGTCGTCCCCGCTCCCGACCCGGTCCTCGGCGAGGCGATCTGCGCGTGCGCCGTGCCCACCGGCGCGCGGCCGCCCACGCTGGCCCAGCTGCGCGCCTTCCTCGACGAGCGTCTCGCCCGCCACAAGCTCCCCGACGAGCTCTGCGTGCTGGAGTCGATCCCCCGCTCCGGCGTGGGCAAGATCGACCGGGCCGCGCTCGACGCCCTCGTCGTGGGGACGGATCTGCCCCGGGAGCGACTCCGGCCCGCTGCACGGCCGGCCGGTGCGGGCCGGTCGGTCCCGGGCGACCACTAGTACGCGGAGCGCCCGGGGCCCCGCCGCCCAACGCGCACGCGAGGGCGCGGCCCGCGCAGCCGGGGGCCATAGGGCGCAGCGTCGAGCCAGGCGCCGGCCCGCTCGGACCGGGGGGCCAGGGCGGCCGCGACGCGCCGCCGGCCCCGTGCCCATGGACCGCGGGGCTGCATGGCCGCAAGAGCCCTGCCGGCTGCCCGCCGGTTCCACCGGGCGGCCTCATGGCGGTCGGTGGCGAAGGTCTCGATCGCCGCCCTGGCCTGTCCGCGGTCGGTCGCCCGCAGCGCTGCGTGGATCGCGGCGGCAGCGACATGGGCGTCGGCGATACCGGAGTTCATGCCCCGCGCGCCGAAGGGGGCGAACAGATGCGCCGCATCGCCGACGAGCAGCACGCGGCGGTTCTCATCGCTGAGCTCGCGCGCGACCACCTGGAGGAAGCGGTAGGTCGACACCCAGCTCACGCGCTGCGCGTATCCACCACCCATCACCTTCCCCACCCACGACCGAGCGCCGTCATCTGAGCCGAACAGCTCGGGGTCGTCGTGCCTGGCGCATTGGAGGTCGATCCTCCATCCGCCGGGAAACGGCACCAGGAGCACGTTCCTGCGGCCGACCGCGGGATGCTCGTAGTGGAAGGTCCGCTCCAGCGGGCGGGGGGCCTGCGGGTCCTCGCCGACGTCGACGATGACGTAGGAGCTCTCCGAGCGGTCCCCCTCCATGGGTACGCCGAGCGCCCGGCGCAGCGCCGAGCGCGCGCCGTCCGCGGCGACGACGTAGGGAGCGGTCCACGTCGTCCCGTGGGCGGTCCCCACCTCCACGGCCTCGGGGCGGACCGTGACCCCTCGCACGGGCGTGTTCCAGACCACCTCGACGCCCGAGGCCTCGCACGCCTGGACGAGATGGCGCTCCACCTCGGGCTGGGGCAGGCTCGTGAAGGGCGGCAGCCCGTCTGCGGCCGGTGGCGGGTAGCTGCGGGCGAAGACCTCGCGCTCGCGCCAGAAGGTCCGCTTGGCCGACCAGACCAGGCCACGCCGGCCGAGCTCCCGGCCCAGCCCGGGCCGGCTACGCTCGAGGAGCTCCAGAGACGCCCTGTGCGTGTAGATCGCGCGGCTTCCGGGCCGCAGGCGATCTTCGGGCTCGGCCTCGAGGACGGCGACCTCGAGGTCATGGGCGCGCAGGGCGAGGGCGGCGCTCAGACCGACCGGGCCGGCGCCCACCACGAGCACCGATCGACTCGCCGTGGAGCCCGTGCCTCTCATCGACGAGGTCGCGCCCGGGAGGGACGAGCGCTCACCCCATGCCGCTGGACTTGACGTCGACCTTCATGGGAACGGCGACCTCGGGAGCCGCCCCCTCCTCTCTGGCGACGGCCACGGTGACCTCCCACGTGCCGGGCATGGGGAAGCGGATGGGCACCTCGTAGCGGCCGGGGGCGACCTCGCGGGCGTCGGCGCTCATGCCCATGCCCGTCATCCCCTCCATCTCGGTGCTCAGGCATACGTGCGCTCCGGACACCGGCCGCCCGTCCCGGCTCAGCAGGAGCACCTGGGACTCCTGGCCGGTGTCGACGGGAGCCGCGAAGGCGGCCGAGTGGGAGGAGCCGGGGTCGGGCTCTTCCATGCAGCTCCCCGCGGCGGCGTTGTCGAACTGCACGAGGGCGGCGACGAAGCCGGCCAGGGCGATCACGACGACGGCGCCAAGGCGCTTCACGGCGGTCTGCCCCTCCCTTCCTACGTGAGGACGTGGCGGCGGAACCCGTGGACGCCGACCACCGCCAGCAGTATCGCAAAGCCGGCGAGGACGCCATAGACGACGGCCAGCGACAGGTGGTCGACCCCCGCCACCGTGGCCGCGCGAAGGCCCTCGCTCATGTACAGGAGCGGGTTGGCGAGCACGGCATCCTGGATCACGGGGACGGGCTCGAGCGAGTCCCACGTGTAGAAGACGGCGCCGAAGAAGCTCATGGGCAGGGCGACGACGCTGAACAGCAGGGGCCCCGAGCGGGGCTCGAAGAGGGTGCCCAGCGCCAGGCCCAGGGACCCGGCCGCGATGCACGCCAGCGGCAGGACGGTGAGGAACACCGGCCAGTCGACCTGGAGGTCGACGTCCGTGGCCGGCAGGAAGGCGGCGACGGGGAAGACGATCAGAGCGGCGACGAACGCCTGGAGGGCGCCCGCGACGATCTTCGCCACGGCGGCGGTGGCGATCGGCGCCGGCGCCAGCACGCGGTCCTCGAGCTCCTCGGCGTCGAGCTCGAGCATCAGGTTCATCCCGACGGTGAAGATCCCGGCGAAGATGATCGAGTGGGCGACGATGCCGGGCAGCAGGAGCGTGGAGAACCTCGCCGCACCCTGCTCGCCCCCCACGGGCTGGCCGATGAGGGGGAAGAGATAGGTGAAGACGAACACGAGGAGCGCGGGCTGCAGGACCGCGCTGGGGACGAACCGCTGGAGGTTCTTGTCCAGCACGGTGAGGTCGCGCACCACGCAGGCGCGAAACGCGGCCCAGGTGGCCGCGCGCGGCGAGCGGGGAGCGGCCCTGGTCGCAGGGATGGCGCCCCCCGCCGTGGTCACTCGCGCAGCTCCCTGCCGGTGAGGCTGATGAACACCGTCTCGAGGTTCGCCTCGCTCACGGCCACGTCGGTCAGGCGGAACCCGCCCCGCTCGGCGGCGGCGATCACCCTGCCCAGCGCGCCCTCGCCCGTGTCGAGATGGAGGGCCACGGAGCCATCGTCGAGGCTGTGGGCGCCGGTCGCCCCGTCGATCGTGGCGAGGTGGCGGGCGAGGCCGTCGCCGTGCCCCTCGGCCTTCACCGTGACGGACACGCTGGCGTCCAGCGACCGCTTGAGGCCCGCCGGCGTGTCGAGCGCGAGGACCCTGCCGTGGTCCATGATGGCCACCCGCTGGCAGAACTGCTCGGCCTCCTCCATGTAGTGCGTGGTCAGCAGGACGGTCTGGCCGGCGGCGTGCAGGTCCCCGATGATGTCCCACAGCGCCAGGCGACTCTGCGGGTCGAGCCCGGCGGTGGGCTCGTCCAGGAACACGACGCCGGGGCCGTGGAGCATGGCCCGGGCCAGCATGAGCCGGCGCGCCATCCCTCCGGAGAGCTCCCCCACCTCGGCCTTGGCCCTGTGGGCCAGACGGAAGGCCTCGAGCCAGCGGTGGGCGGCCTGCCTCGCCGCTGCGGCGCTCATCCCGGCGTAGCGGCCGTGGAAGTACAGGTTCTCCCACACCGTCAGGCTCCGGTCGAGCGTGTTGGCCTGCGAGACGACGCCGAAGACCTGCCGGGCACGAGCGGGCTGGGCCACGACGTCCACCCCGCCCACCAGCGCTCTCCCGGCCGTCGGGAGGATCCGCGTGGTGAGCATGCCGACCGTCGTGGTCTTGCCGGCTCCGTTGGGGCCGAGCAGGCCGAAGATCTCCCCGGGACGCACGGACAGGTCGAGCCCGTCGACCGCGACGACGCCGCCCCGATGCACCTTGGTCAGGCCCTGCGTGCGGATGGCGTCGCCGTCCTCCCCCGCCGCCGACGGCGCGCGGACCGGCGCCTCGGGGTCCAGCCGCGAAGACGCAAAGGCGCCCATGCGGCGAAGCCTAGGCGCACCTTGCACCGAGTGTCGACTTACCCGTCGTCATCGCGGTGGGACGGAGCCTTCCCGAGGGCGCCGCGGCGCAGCTTGCCGCCCGGCGTGCGCGCGAGGTCGGTGGCGAAGGCGACGGCCTTGGGGACCTGGTGGGGTGCGAGGCGGGCGGCGCAGTGGGCCCGAAGCTCCGCCTCGGAGGTCGTGCCGCGCAGCACGACGGTGGCCACGACGGCCTCCCCCCACTCGCGGTCGGGACGGCCGTGGACGGCGGCGTCGGCGACGGCGGGATGGGTGGACAGGACAGCCTCGACCTCGCTGGGCGCGACGTTCTCACCACCGGTGACGATGGTCTCGGCGGCGCGCCCGGTGACCCGCAGCGTGCCGTCGGGCTCGAGCTCGCCCAGGTCGCCCGTGCGCAGCCAGCCGTCGGGACCCGTGGCGCCGGGCGCGACGGTGGGTCCGTGGACGAGGATCTCGCCGTCGCCGGCGATGCGCACGCGCGTGCAGAACAGCGGCACGCCGGCGGTCGCGACCTGGGAGCAGGCCTCGGTCAAGCCGTAGGTCGTGGTGACCGGGACGCCGGCGGCGCGGGCGCGCTCCACGAGCGCCGGTGGCGCCGGCGCGCCGCCGAGCAGAGCGGTGCGCAGCGCGGGCGGGTGCTCGAGGCCGGCGTCGAGGAGGCGCTGGAGGGTGGTGGGCACGAGGGAGACGGCCGTCGGTCCGTCGGGGCGCATGAGCTCTACGAGGACGGCCCGGGTCTCGAAGCGCTCGTGCAGGACCACGGTGGTCGCGCCGATCGCCGCGCGCAGGACGACCGACAGCCCGCCGACGTGGGTGAGGGGAAGCGCGCACAGCCACCGCTCGTCGCGCGGGTGGCCCAGCGCGACGCTGGAGCCCAGCGCGCTCCACAGCCAGTTGCCGTAGGTC
>DASZOE010000361.1:0-3775 GCA_035550945.1 Acidimicrobiales bacterium | reverse complement strand
CGCCAACGCCTCGACGAGCTGCAGCCCCCGCCCCGCTTCCTCGTCGGCCGCCGAGAGGCGGGCCTGCGGCAGGGCGCGGGAGCCGTCGCCCACCTCCACCCGCAGCACGTCGGCGTCGTAGCGGACGATGACCGTGAACGTCGAGGCCGCGTGGCGGATGACGTTGGTGACCAGCTCGCTGGCCAGCAGCTCGACGTCGCCGCCCACCAGCTCGGGCATCCGCCAGCTGGCCAGGAGGCCGGCGAGGAAACGGCGGGCCGCGCCTGCGCTGGCCGGTTCGGGAGTCAGCTGCAGGCGCGCCTCGCGCGGGGGCGCCGGGCGCCGCCGCCAGAGGTCGTCGGGCGGCTCGCCCACCCCGTAGCCGGGAACGGGCAGCTGGTCGGGGGGGAGACCGGTGGCCGAGGCCAGCCGGCCGATGGGATCTTCCTTGGCCTCGTCGGGCACCCGCACGACCAGCACCGCCATGTCGTCGTCGAGCTTGCCCCCGGCCGCGAAGGCCCGGGCGTCCTCGACGATGCGCTCGACGATGGTCTCCGCCGACTTCCCGGCGCAGTCCAGCAGGGCGTCGGGAAGGGCCTCGTCGCCGAACATCTCCCCGGCTCCGTCGCGCGCTTCGGTGACGCCGTCGGTGCAGAAGACGAGGGCGTCGCCGGGCCCGAGCCCGACGCGGTCGTCACCGAGGACGGGCGCGTCGAACAGCCCGAGGGGCGTCCCGATCTGGCCCCGGACGTCGATCCACCCCGCCCGCCGGATGACGATGGGGCGGGGATGGCCGGCGGCGGCGAGCGTGACCCACGCGCCGCAGGTGTCGAGCTGGAGACGGGCGAAGATCAGCGTGCAGAACCGGTCGTCGGCCTCGGGTTGGGAGTCGGCGACGATGGCTCCGTTGACCTCCTCGAGCACGGCCGAGGGGAGGAAGTGGTGGAACGTGGCTGCCCGCAGCGTGTAGCGGGTGAGCGCGGTGAGCGCCGCGGCCCTGGCCCCCTTTCCGCACACGTCGCCGAGCACGACTCCCCAGTCGTTGGCCGCCACCCGGAACACGTCGTAGAAGTCGCCGCACACGTCGAGGCATACGTCGGCCGGCGAGTACCGGGTGGCTACCTCCATGCCCGGGACGCTCGGCGGCGTGGGCGGCAGGAGGCTGGCCTGGAGAGTGGCGGCCAGCGCCCGCTGGTCGGCTTCGGCCTGCTTCAGCTGGGTGACGTCGCGGCAGTACCAGGCCCATCCCAGGTAGTCCCCGGCGCGGTCACGCACGGGCGTGCCGAAGCGGTCGAGCACCCGCCCGTCGCGCAGCTCCAGCTCCTGGCGCACCGGCTCGGTGCGGGCCCGCCCTCCCGAACCCATCCCCCAGCGCACGCCGTGGGTGCGCACCGCCCGGTTGAGCACGGTATCGATCGACGTGCCGTTGGTGGGATGGAGGGCGCGACCGGGGACGCACCACATCTCACGGAAGCGGCGGTTGACGAAGACCACGTCACCGTCGGCGCCCATGACCATGAGCCCGTCGGGGGTCTCCTCCGCCAGCGCCTCCAGGAGCTCCTGGAAGGCGTCATCCGAGGAGGCGGTCACCGTGCAAGTCTGGCACGCACCCGTGCCCCGAACGGCAAGGGCGCTGGCGGCGCCGGCCGGAGAGCGAGACCATAGGGGAACCATGGCCAACCTCAGCAAGGGGACGTGCCCTCACGGCAGGACGCCCTCCACCTGCCTCGTCTGCCAGGCACTCGACGCCAGCGAGCTGTCGGACGCCCGCCGGCGGGCCAGGCCCGAGCGCCGGGCCGGGTGGTCGCCGGGGGTGAGCTGGTCACTGGCCAAGCTCGCCGTGGTGGCCGTGGTCGTCGTACTGGTCGTCTCTTGGGCCGCGGCCTTCGTGTGGGCGGCGCTGCGCATCCTCGAGCTCATGGCCGTCGCCGTCATCGCCGGCTGGGTGTGCTGGCGCCTCGGCGTGCGCCACGGCCGCCGCCACCCCGAATAGGTCCGGGTTACTCGGCGTCCACGAACAGCACGTAGCGGTGGTGGGCCAGGGCCGGAGCCACCGGGGCCGGGAGGTAGCGCTCCCAGCGGGAGAGGCGGGCGATGCGCTCCTCGAGATCGGGCTGCTCACCGTGCAGGTAGGGGAGGATCGACCACGCCCACGCGCCCTCCCCGCCGCTCTCCGCCTCGGTTCCGGCCACGGAGGCCGCCTCGGCCGGCGGGCTCTTCTTCCCGAGGGCGGCCCGCAGGACCTTGGCGAGGGGCACCGAGGTGTCGGGGAAGGGGGGGATGTCGAAGAGGCCGGTGTCGACGGCCCGCAGTCCGGCGGCCTCGCCGGCCGACGTCATGGCCTTGGCGTCGAGGGCGTCCTCGTTGAGGCGCTCGAACAGGTCCTGGTGCCACAACCGGGCCCGCATGCGCATGAACACGTTCTTGTTCGGCACGCACGACAGCACGGCCTTGCCGGCCCAGCGGGCCTGGGTGGCGAGCACGGCCCACGGGTCCTCGAACCACCACAGGGCAGCGAAGCTGAACACCAGGTCGTACTCGACGTCGAGCCTCTCCGGCCACGTGGCCGGGTCGGGGCCGGAGACCAGGTGCGCCGCCGGGTCCAGGCCCAGCTTTCGCCACTCGGCGACGACCGCGTCGAGGCGCTCGGCGTCGAAGTCGAGGAGCCCGACACGGATGCCCTCCCGGGCGCAGAACACGGCGTCGAGACCGGGAAAGCCCATCATCCCGAACTGCGGAGCATGCAGGACGCTCTCGGAGCCGGTCATGGCGATGGCGTCCTTGAGGACGTCACGCAGGGCGAAGCGCTCGTAGACCGTTCCCAGGCCCTCGTCGGGGTCCTGCACGTACGCCCGCCAGTCGAACCCCAGCGAACCGTCACGGACGTTGCCGGCCACCGAGGCCACGGAGCCGGCCGGCGCCTCCCGGCGTCCGTCGTTGCTCGACGCCAGCCACCGACCCACTTCGCGCACCCCCTCGTCCAGCGTGACCTGCGGTCTCCATCCCAGCACCTCGACGGCCCGGCCGGCGTCGTAGGCCCGGTCGCGGGTCGCCACGTCGACGGCGTGGCGGTTCAGCGGCGGCTCGCCCTCCCGCCCGAACGCGGACCACACCGACTCCATGCCTGCGGCCATCGGGCGCAGGACGGGGGCGGGCACCCCGAAGCTCGGCGCCGGGAGCCCCGCGCCCTCGGCCAGGAGGCCGAAGATGCGCCGCGTGGGGGCGGCCTCGGGCCCGGCCAGGACGAAGACGCCGTCGCCCTTCTCGCCCAGCAGCACCATCCCGGCGACGAGGTCGTCGACGTGGGTGAGGTGGATGCGGTTGTCGCCGGTGCCGGGGAGCACGCGCACCCCGCGCCGCAGGAGGCGGTGGACCCGGGCCAGCATGCCGCCCTCGTCGCCGACGCCGTAGGTGATGGTGGGCCGGACGATCACCGCCGGGCCCTTGTCCCACGCTCGCACCAGACCCTCGGCCTCCAGCTTGGCCTCGCCGTAGGCCGACGCCGGGCGGGGAGGCGTGTCGTGGTCGGCGGGCCACAGGCGGTCCCAGCCGTAGACCGACGTCGAGCTCACGTACACCACGCGGGCGTGGGGCTCGGCCCCGGCCAGCACGTTGGCGGTGCCTCCCACGTGCGTCTCCCGCAGCTCGGCCGCCGAGCCCCGGTAGGTGCCCGCCAGGTGGTAGATCAGAGCGCACCCGGCGGCGGCCCGGGCGAGGGAGGCGGCGTCGAGCACGTCGCCCCGCGCCACCTCGGCGGCGCCCGCCCCCGTGGCGCGTGCCGCGGCCTCCTCGCTGC
>DASZOE010000360.1:0-12344 GCA_035550945.1 Acidimicrobiales bacterium | reverse complement strand
CGCCTACGCGGGCCGGCCCGAGGCGGTCGCCGAGCCCGTCGACCCTCCCCCCGCCGACGTCGGGCTGCGGCCCGTCGTCTGGGAGCTGGCGCAGGCCGCTCGTCCATCGGCATCGATCGCGCCCGACGGGGGAGACGACGCCCCGGGATACGGGTTGCACCTTCTGCGCGTGGGCGCCGACCGCACGCGGGCGCTCAAGGACGGCGCCCGGGACGGAACCACCGTCAACGACCTCCTCGTGGCCGCCCTCCACCTGACCGTCGGCCGGTGGAACGCCCACCACGGGAGCCCGGCCCGGCGAGTCAGCGTCCTCGTGCCGGTGAACCTGCGGCCCCGCCCCCGGTGGAGGCAGGGCTTCGCCAACCTGACGTTCATGGTCCCGGTGGCCACGCTCCCGCGCCACCGGGCTTCGCCGGCGGCCGCCGTCGACGCGGTCCGTCGCCGCACCCGCACGATCAAGGAGCGGCGGAGTCCGGCCGCGGTCGCCGCCCGTCTGCCGCGGCGGCAGGCACTGCCGGTCGCGGCCCGACGGAGGATCGCACGAGGGGCTGCCGACGAGCGGCTGATGCCGACCGCCCTTCTGTCCAACCTGGGTCCCATCGGGCACGACCTGGACTTCGGCCCCGCAGTCGGCGCACCGGTCCACGTCTGGTTCTCACCGCCGGCGAAGATGCCCCTCGGGCTCGCCATCGGCGCGGTCACCGTCGGCGAGGAGCTCCACCTGGTCTTCCGCGTGCGCCACCCTCTGCTGGGGCCCGGGGCGAGGACGAGGTTCGCGGCGTCCTTCCAGGCTGCCCTCGACGAGCTGGTCGACGCCGGGGACCGGGGCGGGCAGCGGTCGGTCGATGGTCCCCGCGCCGCCTGAGGTCAGGTCACGGCCGGGGCTTGCCGGCGGTCAGGGCGAAGAACTCCGACCGGGAGCGGGCGTCCTCCCGCAGAGCCCCGTGCAGCGCCGAGGTCACGGTGAGGGAGCCGCTGGCCTGCACGCCGCGCAGCGACATGCACAGGTGCTCGGCCTCCAGGACGACGCCGACGCCCTTGGGGTCCAGCGCCTCCTGCAGCCAGTCGGCGACCTGCTTGGTGAGCCGCTCCTGGACCTGCAGGCCCCTCGCGAAGAGCTCGACGACCCGAGCCAGCTTGGACAGCCCGAGGATGCGCTCGCCCGGGAGGTAGCCCACGTGCGCCAACCCCTTGAACGGGAGCATGTGGTGCTCGCACAGCGAGTGGAACGGGATGTCGCGGGCGAGGACGAGCTCGTCGTAGCTCTCTTCGTTGGCGAACGTCGTCAGGGTGAACTCCCGGGGGGTGAGGAGCTCGGCATACGCCGCGGCCACCCGGCGGGGCGTCTCCTTCGTGTGCTCGGCCGTCGGGTCCTGCCCGAGGGCGGCGAGGAGGTCGGACACGGCCTGCTCGGCGGCGTCGAGGTCGATGGGCGCGCCGCCGCCCACGACGCGCAGCGCGGGGCGCTCGGCGGCCTCGGCTTCGAGGCGGTCGGTCAGGTGGGCGATCGTCACAAGGCGTCTCCTCGCCAATCCGGGATGTCCGCTGGTCGTCTTCCATTCTATAACATACGAGTGCTTGGATTACAGTCGGGGACGCCCGACGACGACCGCCCGCCTCTCGCCGACGAGCTCGCGGCCATCGGCGCCCTCTAGGAGCCGGTGCCGAGGTCGCTGTACCACTACGTCGCCGCCCAGCAGCGGACGTCAGCGGCGACGTCCCAAGCTCTCCTTCCGTCGCGGCGCGCCGAGGGCCGGGTGGGCGTCGCCTGAGACGCCTCAGTCCCCCCGACCGGCGCCGGCGAGGGGAACGTGCTCGGAGCCGGGGTCGTGCCACGCTCCGGCCCGCCCGAGGAGGCGGTCGGCCTCGGGCGGCCCCCACGACCCGCGGGGGTAGCGGTGGACCGGGCCGGGCCGGCGCAGGACCGGGTCGACGACCCGCCACGCCTCCTCCACCTGGTCCTCGCGGGCGAAACGGGAGGCGTCGCCGTCCATGGCGTCGTCGAGCAGGCGCTCGTAGGCCTCCTGGCGCGCGCCGAACACCCGCTCGTAGGAAAGGTCGAGGCCCACGGGGTGGCTGATCAGCTCGTCACCCGGGCGCTTGGCCTGCAGCCCGAGGGTGACGCCGTCGTCGTGGCCCAGGCGGAAGACCAGGTAGTTGGGCTGGGCCATGTGACCCTCGTCGGAGGCCCAGAGCAGGCGGGGCGGGCACTGGAACTCCACCACCGCCTCCAGGGCCGTCTTGGCCAGTGCCTTCCCGGCCCGAACGAAGAAGGGCACTCCGGCCCAGCGCCAGGACTCGATCTCGAAACGGAGGGCGGCGAAGGTCTCCGCCCCCGAGTGGGGCGCGACCCCGGGCTCCTCCCGGTACCCCTCGTACTGGCCGTACACCACGTCCCGGGGGCGCGGCGGGCGCATGGCCCGCAGGACGCGGGCCTTCTCGTCCCGGAGGGCGTCGGCCCCCGCCCCCAGGGGTGGCTCCATGGCCAGGAAGGTGACGACCTGCAGGAGGTGGTTCTGCACGACGTCGCGGACCGCACCGACGCTGTCGTAGAACGCGCCCCGGCCCTCCACGCCGAACGACTCGGCCATGGTCACCTGCACCGACGACACGTACTGGCGGTTCCAGATGGGCTCGAGCACCGTGTTGGCGAAGCGGAAGATGAGGAGGTTCTCGACCGGCTCCTTGCCCAGGTAGTGGTCGATGCGGAAGATGGCCCGCTCGGTGAAGGCCCGGTGCAGGACCTCGTTCAGCTCCCGGGCCGACCGGGTGTCCCGCCCGAACGGCTTCTCGACCACGACGCGCGAGCCCCGGTTGAGGCGCACGCCGGCCAGGCCGCCGACCACGTCGTCGAAGAGCGACGGCGGGATGGCCAGGTAGAACAGCGGCCGGGTGGAGCCGCGCAGGCGCTCGGCCAGCCGGGCGTACGTCGCCGGGTCGCGGTAGTCGCCGCTCACGTAGCCGACGCGCGCCGCCAGGCCGGCCACGACGGCCTCGTCGGGGCTGCCCACCACGGCCCGCACGCTGTCGGCGGCGTACTCCCGCAAGGCGTCGTCGTCCCACGGCGACGAGGCCACGCCCAAGAGGGGGAGGTCGAGGCGCCCGCGGGCGGCCAGGTGGTACAGCGCGGGCCAGAGCTTCTTGCGCGCCAGATCGCCGCTGGCCCCGAACAGGACCACGGCGTCGGCTCGCCGGGCGGGGCTCACGGGGGCACCACCACGGGACAGGACCCGGCGACGCTCACGGCGTCGGCGGCTTCTCGCCGTGGCCCCCGAACTCCTTGCGCATGGCCGAGAGGACGCGCCCGGCGAACTCGGCCTCGCCGCGGGAGGCGAAGCGCTCGTAGAGGGCGGCGGTGAGGACGTGGGCGGGCACCCCTTCCTCGACCGCGGCCTGGACCGTCCAGCGCCCCTCCCCCGAGTCGGAGACGCGGCCGCTGAAGCCGGCCAGGTCGGGGTCGCGGTGCAGGGCCGAGGCGGTCAGGTCGAGCAGCCACGAGGAGACGACACTCCCCCGCCGCCACACCTCGGTGACGGCCGGGATGTCGATGTCGTACTGGTAGAACTCGGGGTTGGCGAGGGGCGCGGTCTCGGCGTCGGCCTCCCGCTGCTCCTTGCCGGCGTTGGCCCGGCGGAGGATGCCCAGGCCCTCGGCGAAGGCGGCCATGACGCCGTACTCGATGCCGTTGTGCACCATCTTCACGAAGTGCCCGGCGCCGGCGGGCCCGCAGTGCAGCCAGCCCTGCTCGGCCGGGCTCGGGGCGCCGGTGCGACCCGGGGTGCGCTCGGCGGCGTCCAGGCCAGGGGCGATGGTGGCGAACAGGGGGCCGAGATGGGCGACGACGTCGTCCTCCCCGCCGACCATCAGGCAGAACCCTCGCTCCAGGCCGAAGACGCCCCCGCTCGTCCCCACGTCGACGTAGTGGATGCCCCGGGGACGCAGGGCCTCGGCTCGGAGGACGTCGTCGCGGTAGTACGAGTTGCCCCCGTCGATGACGATGTCGCCGTCTTCCATGCGCGCCGCGAGGGCGTCGACCGTGGGCCCCGCGTAGGCGGCGGGGACCATCACCCAGGCGGCGCGGGGCGGGGTGAGCTTGGCCACGAACTCGTCGAGCGACGAGGCCCCGACCGCGCCCTCGTCGGCCATGCCCGCCACCGCGTCGGCGTTCACGTCGTACACCACGCACTCGTGGTCCCCGCCCTGGAGACGGCGTACGAGGTTGGCGCCCATGCGCCCCAGTCCCACCATGCCCAGTTGCATGTGGTCGCTCCTTTTCGAGTCGCGGGCGCCGCCCGGGCTCAGCCCGGGAACGCCAAGAGGTCGTCGACGGCCACCCGGGCGGCCCGCAGGTCCAGCCGGTGAAGGGCCTCGAGGTCGCCGGCGGCCTGGGCCCGCTTCAGCATCGAGAACCCGAAGTCGCGGCCCGGGATGTCAAGGTCGTCGGTGTCCTCGCCGACGACCTGGATGAAGACGCCGGTGGGCGGGCCCCCCTTGTGGAACTGCCCCGTCGAGTGCAGGAAGCGGGGGCCGACGCCGACGGTGGTGGCCACCCGGTAACGGTCGCGCAGCCGGACCCGGACGTCCTGGAGCTTCCCGACCACGTCCCCCCACGGGTCGACGTAGGCCTGGATGGAGATGTAGTCGCCGGGACGGACCTGCTCGAGGAGCCGGTCGAGAGGCTCGGGCTCGATCTCGGGCAGACCGTGCTCGAGCACCCGGGCGGTGGCTGACTTGGCCTCGGCCACGTCGGGCTGGTCGAAGGGGTTGATCCCCAGGAGGACGCCGGCCAGGCACGTGCCCAGCTCCCAGCGCATGACCTCGGCGCCGATGTCGAAGCGGTCCGTGTACGGGAGCTCGACGACGGGGTGCCCGGCGTCGGCCAGGGCTTCCAGCTCGGACGCGGACTCGGACCCGATGGCCACGAAGAGGCGGTCGTCGCCGTAGACGTCGGGAGGGCCCAAGGGCTCGCCCACCACGGGCAGCATCCCGGTGCCCTGCTTGCCCGTGGACTCGGCCACGAGCTGCTCGACCCAGAGCCCGAAGCTCGCGATCTCGTCGGGGAGGACGAGGGTGAGCTTGTCGCGGCCCGCCTTGATCGCCGCGGCCATGATCGCTCCCAGGCGCAGACCGGGGTTGTCCTCGGCGGCCACGCAGGGGGCCGTGGCCACCGCCATGTGCCCGGCCCGCTCGAGCAGGGCGCCCACGTCGACGCCGAGGACGCCGGCGGGCATGAGCCCGTAGTGCGAGAGGGCGGAGTAGCGCCCGCCGATGTCGGGCCGGTTCTCGAACACCTGCCGGAAGCCACGCTCGTTGCCGACGCGGCCCAGCTCGCTGCCCGGGTCGGTGATGACCGCGAACTGCTCGGGTCGGTCCCCCACCCGCTGCCAGAAGAGCTCGAGCTGGCTCCGGGTCTCGATGGTGCCCCCGGACTTGGACGCGGCGATGAAGAGGGTCCGGTCGAGGGGGAGCTCGTCGGCCACCCGGCCGATGGCGGCCGGGTCGGTGGTGTCCAGCACGAAGAGCTCGAGCCCGTCCCGCGTCCTCCCGAACGTCTCCACCATGACTTCGGGGAACAGGCTCGACCCGCCCATCCCCATGAGCACGGCGTGGCTGAGGCCGTCGGCCCGGCAGCGGGCCGTGAACTGCTCGAGCTCGGGGACCTGGTGCTCCATGGGCGCCACCACGAAGAGCCAGCCGAGGCGATTGGCGACCTCGGTGGGATCGTCTTGCCACAGGGTGTGGTCCCTGCGGTAGGCCCGGCGCACGGCGTCGCGCCGGCCCAGCTCGGCGACCGCCTCCTTGGCCGCGGCCTCCACGTCTCCCAGGCTCTCGGAGGCGGGCACGGCCGCCGACAGCGGACCGGTGGCGGGGGTGTCGCCCCGGAGCACGCTGAGCTTGGCGTCGAGGTCCTCCAGGAGGTGGTCGAAGGCCCTGGCCAGGATCTTGACGCCCCGCTCCTGGAGGGTGGCGGCCACGCCGTCGAGGTCGATGCCGGCGTCGGCGACCTCGGCGAGGGCCGCTTCGGCCTCGTCGGCCTCCGGCGTGAGGAGCTCGCCCACCTCCCCCTCGTCGGCGAAGGCGAGGAGGGTGGCCTCCGGCACGGTGTTCACGGTACCGGGAGCCGCCAGCGCGGTGACGTAGTAGGTGTCGGGCAGGTGGGGGTCCTTGGTGCCGGTGCTGGCCCACAGCACCCGCTGGGTCCGCGCCCCGGCGCGGGCCAGCTTCCGCCAGCGCTCGCCCTTCAGCAGCTCGCAGTAGGCGGCGTACACGACGTGGGCGGTGGCCACGCCCGTGCGCCCCCGCAGATCGTCGCGCAGCCCGGGGTCGAGCGAGGAGTCCCACCGGGACACGTAGACCGAGGCCACCGAGCTGACGGTGAGCGCGTCACCGGCCTCGGCCCGGCGCTCGAGACCCCGCATCCACGCCTCGGCCGCGGCCCGATAGTGCTCGACCGAGAACAGGAGCGTGACGTTGACGTTCACGCCCGCGGCGGTGAGCTCCTCGACGGCCTCGAGGCCGTCGGGGGTCCCGGGCACCTTGACCATGACGTTGGGCCGGTCGGCCCGGGCGAAGAGCTCGGAGGCGGCCGCCACCGTGCCCTCGGCGTCGTTGGCCAGGCCCGGGAGCATCTCGAAGGACACGAACCCGTCGATGCCGCTCGTGGCCGCGTACACGGGCCGGAGGAGGTCGGCGGTGGCGACGACGTCGTCGAGGGCGAGCTCGAAGAACAGGCTCTCGGCCGTCGTGTCCGGGTCGGCGGCTCTGAGCGCCTCGTCGTAGTCCCCGCTCGAGGTGACGGCCCGGTCGAAGATCGTGAGGTTGAGGTCCACGCCGGTCACCGCGTAGTCGTCGCGGTAGCGGACGAGGTCGCCGCTCCGGAGGAGCCGGCGGCGGACGTTGTCGTACCAGACGCTCTGGCCCGCCTCGTGCAACCGGTGGAGCCGGTTCATTGGAGCTGCGGCCTTCCTTTCCCGGCGGACACCCTCGACCTCCGCCCGGGCGATGCTACGCCCGCCGGCAGGGACGGCTCAGGGCCGGGGTTTCGGGCACCGGCCCGGAGGAGACAGGAAGGCCATGCTCACACTCCTGCTCATCATCGTGATCCTCCTGCTCCTGTTCGGGGGAGGCGGCTACTACACCCGCGGCCGTCGCCGTCGCCTGTAGGACGTGCAGGAGGAGCCCGGCGAGTCCCGGGCGGCGGGACGCCGGCATCGGGGAGGACCGCGTGCCCCGGGCGGCGGGGGCGGCGCCCGCCGCGCCGGCCCCGGCCCGGATGCACCCGCCAGCGTGAGGCGTTCCGCCGCCCGAGTCGCTTCCGGCAGTCTCGGCCCTCGGCCGGGCCGCGTCAATACGTGGTTTCAACACCTATCGCGCCTTCATGCGCGCCGCACGGGCCCTCGGTGCGCGGCTCGGCGGCCCGCCTTCGACCGCTCCGGCGTCAGCGGGCCACGAAGTACTTGGCCCGAGGGTGGTGGCAGACGATGGCCGAGGTCGTCTGCTCGGGGTGGTACTGGAAGTCCTCGCTGATCTCCACGCCGATGCGCTCCGCCTCCAGGAGGTCGGCGACCTTGGCGTTGTCCTCGAGGTCGGGGCAGGCCGGGTAGCCCCACGAGTAGCGCCCGCCCCGGTAGTGCTGGCGCAGCAGCATGTTGACCAGGTTGCCGTCCTCGTCGGCGAACCCCCACTCCTCGCGGATGCGCCGGTGCCAGTGCTCGGCGAGGGCCTCGGCCATCTCCACGCCCAGGCCGTGGAGCAGGAGGTACTCCTGGTAGCGGTCCTCGGCGAAGAGGCGGGCGGTGGCCTCGGACACGGCTGAGCCCATGGTCACGATCGAGAAGCAGGCGTAGTCGGTCTGGCCCGAGTCGACGGGCCGGAAGAAGTCGGCGATGCACAGCCACGGGGCCCGGCGCTGGCGGGGGAAGGAGAAGCGCATCCACTCCGAGGTCCGGCTCTCGTCCTTCCAGATGACGACGTCGTTGCCGTCGCCGTTCGCCGCGTAGTAGCCGTACACCACCTGGGGCACGAGGATGCCGGCCGCCTTGGCCTTGGCCAGCTCCTCGCGCAGGACGGGGCGGAGGCGGGCCTTGAACTCGGCGTCGGACTCCATCCTGCCTCCGGAGCCGGCGGGCTCCATCCTGCCTCCGGAGCCGGCGGGCTCGACCCCGTCGCCGGTGCGCTCCGGCCGGAACTGCCACTGGTTGCGGAACAGGGCCGTCTCGTTGAGCCATCCCGCGATCTCGTCGACGGGGAGGCCCTTCACCACCCGGGACCCGAGGAAGGGGGGGACGAAGACGGGGTTGTCGGTCTCGACCTCGGGCGAGCGGGCCGGGACCTCGACCTCGGCGTCGTCGCCGCCGGCCCCGTCGGGCGCCGTCACGACCCGTCCCAGCGGCTCGCGGCCGAAGGCGGGGTCGTCGACGCCCGTGCGCTTGAGCTCGACCAGGCGGTCCATGGTGCGCAGTCCCTCGAACGCGTCCTTGCCGTAGAAGAGCCGGCCCTCGTACACCTCCCGGAGGTCGCGCTCGACGTACCGCCGGGTGAGGGCCGCCCCGCCCAGGAGCACGGGGATGTCGGAGAGACCCCGGCGGTTGAGCTCCTCGAGGTTCTCCCGCATGATCAGCGTGCTCTTGACCAGCAGGCCGCTCATGCCGATGGCGTTGGCCCCGACCTCGGTGGCCTTGGCCACCATCTCGTTGACGGCCACCTTGATGCCGAGGTTGTGCACCTCGTAGCCGTTGTTGGTGAGGATGATGTCGACGAGGTTCTTGCCGATGTCGTGAACGTCGCCCTTGACCGTGGCCAGGACGATCCGCCCCTTCCCGCCCTGGTCGGACTTCTCCATGTGGGGTTCGAGGTGGGCGACGGCCGCCTTCATGGCCTCCGCCGACTGCAGCACGAAGGGCAGCTGCATCTCGCCCGAGGCGAAGAGGTCGCCGACGACCTTCATGCCCGCGAGCAGCGTGTCGTTGACGATCTCGAGGGCGGGCGTGGTCCGCAGGGCTTCGTCGAGGTCGGCGGTGAGCCCGTTGCGGTCGCCATCGATGATGCGCCGCTTGAGGCGCTCCTCGACGGGCCACCCGCTGCGGTCCTCCTTCTCCACCGCCGCCGCCGACACACCCTCGAACAGCGACAGGAGCTCCTGCAACGGGTCGTAGGTGTCGGTGCGCCGGTCGTGGACGAGGTCGAGGCACACCTCCCGCTGGCGCTCGGGGATGCGCGAAAGCGGCATGATCCGCCCGGCGTGGACGATGGCGGCGTCGAGGCCCGCCTCCACGCACTCGTGGAGGAAGACCGAGTTGAGGACGTGGCGGGCCGCGGGCCTGAGCCCGAAGGACACGTTGGACAGGCCGATGATCGTGTGCACCCCGGGCAGCTCGGCCTTGATGCGGCGGATGCCCTCGAGGGTCTCGACGCCGTCCCGCCGGCTCTCCTCCATGCCCGTGGACAGAGGCAGGGCCAGGGGGTCGAACAGGAGGTCGGACGGCTCCATCCCGTAGCGCCCGACGGCCAGGTCGTGTATGGCGCGGGCCGCCCGCAGCTTCCACTGGGCGGTGCGGGCCTGGCCCTCCTGGTCGATGCACGTGCACACGACCGCAGCGCCGTACTCCCGGGCGAGGGAGAAGAAGCGGTCGAAGCGGGTGCCCGGCTCGTCGCCGTCCTCGAGGTTCACCGAGTTGAGCACGGGCTTGCCGCCGATCCACTGCAACCCCTGCTCGATGACGGCGGGCTCGGTGGAGTCGAGGACGAGGGGCAGGCTGGCCTGGGTGGCGAACCGGCGGGCGACCTCGTCCATGTCGGCAACACCGTCCTCGCCGGTGTAGTCGACGCAGACGTCGAGGAGGTGGGCGCCCTCCTTGACCTGCTCCTGGGCCATGGCCACGCAGGTGTCCCAGTCGTCGGCCAGCATGGCCTCCCTGAACTTCTTGGAGCCGTTGGCGTTCGTGCGCTCGCCGACGACGAGGAACGACGTCTCCTGCCGGAAGGGGACGGGCGAGTAGATCGACGCCGCCCCCGGCTCGTGGACGGGCTGGCGGGCGAAGGGCGCGAGGTCGGCGCAGCGCTCGATCACCGCCCGCAGGTGCTCGGGGGTCGTGCCGCAGCACCCGCCGATCACCTGGACGCCCAGCTCGCTGACGAAGCGGGCGTGGTACTCGGCCAGCTGCTCGGGGGTGAGGTCGTAGTGCATGCGCCCTTCGACGACCGAAGGGAGGCCGGCGTTGGGCAGGCAGGAGATGGGGACCCGGCAGTGCTGGGACAGGTGGCGCAGGTGCTCGTGCATCTCGCTGGGCCCGGTGGCGCAGTTCAGGCCGATGACGTCGGGGCGCAGGGCCTCCAGAGCCGTGAGGGCGGCCCCGATCTCCGTGCCTGGCAGCATGCGCCCGGTGAGCTCGATGGTGACCTGGACCTGCACCGGGACCTCCCGGCCCATGGCGGCCATGGCCCGGCGGGCGCCGATGACGGCGGCCTTCGCCTGGAGGAGGTCGAAGACGGTCTCGATGATGAGCAGGTCGACGCCGCCCTCGAGCAGTCCCCGCACCTGCACCTCGTAGGCGTCGCGCAGCTCGACGAAGCGGATCTGGCCGAGGGACGGGAACTTGGTGCCGGGGCCGACGGAGCCGGCCACCCAGCGGGGGCGGTCGGGCGTGGCGTAGCCGTCGGCCACCTCCCGGGCCAGGCGGGCCGCCTCCAGGTTGAGCTCGTGGGCCCGCTCGGCGATGCCGTACTCAGCGAGGGGCACGGCGAAGGCGCCGAACGTGTCCGTCTCGACCACGTCGACGCCCACCTCGAGGAACGACCGGTGGAGGTCGGCGACGACGTCGGGGCGGGTGGCGACGAGGATCTCGTTGCAGCCCTCGAAGGCGGGCCCGCCGAAGTCGTCGGCGGTCAGGTCGCGGGTCTGGAGGTTCGTGCCCGTCGCCCCGTCGTAGATGACGACGCGCTCGCGCACCGCCTCGAGGTACCCACTCATGGTTGACCAGGCTACTGCCGCGGTCGACCGAGGTCGGCCGGGGCTTCCCGGCCACCGGCCCGGAAATTCCTCCCGCCGGCAAGTCGAAATGCAGGGATGGGGGAGCTGGTGCTAGAACACCAATCCGATGTCAGAGTGCTTCGGCAGCCTGGGGGGCTGCACGGCACGGCGAGCGTCCCGGCGTGAACGGGGACGGGTCGCATGAGCGCGTTGATCCCGCTCATCGTGGTGTGGCTCCTCGTCCTCGTGCCTTCGGCCGTCCGTGCCCATGCGGAACGGCGGCGGGAATTCATCGGGAGCTTCCACCGCCAGCTCGGGGCATTGGAGGCCAGCAGCACTTCGGCCAGCATCACTTCGGCCGGTGCCCACGAAACCCGCGCCGCCGAACCCAAGCAAGGCGGGCGCAGGAGCGCCACGGCGCGGCGTCGGGCAATTCTCGGCGGCCTGGTGCTCTCCATGGTCGTCACCCTGCTGCCCCTCTTCGTCCTTCCCGGCAAGCTGTCCCTCGCTGTGCACCTCGCCGTCGACAACTGCTTCCTCGTCTACGTCGGGCTCCTGGTGCGCCGGCGTGACACCCGGGCCGCGACCAAGGTCACCGCTCGCCCGCCGGTCGCCGTCGCCCAGGGAGGGGATCCCTTGGTCCTCGCCCCTCGCGTGAGAGCCGCCATCCCCGCCTAGTCGTCGGCGACCGCGCCCCGCCTCCTTCAGTGACGGCGGCGGTGCGCCGACACATTCAGACGTGGTGGGAGGTGTCGCCGACTTCGCCCGCACGCTGGGGGCCGCCCGCAACGGTGAGGAATGGGCCCTCGCCGCGCTGTGGCGATCCCATCAGCGTCCCCTGCTGTCCTGGCTGGCCACGATGGTCGGCGGCGCGGCCGACGATGTCGCCTCCGAGACGTGGATCGACGTGGCCCGGGGCCTCGGCCGCTTCTCCGGCGACGAGGGCGCGTTCCGCAGCTGGCTCTTCACGATCGCCCGCCGGCGGGCCGTCGACCACCTCCGCCGCCAGGGGCGGCGGCTGGAGACGGCGGTGTCCGACCGGCACCTCGCCGCTCGGCCCGCCCCGACCGACGTGGCCGAGCAGGCCCAGTCCTCGCTCGCCCTCCGGCAGGCGTTGGGGGTCGTCGACAGGCTGAGCCCCGACCAGCGCGAGGTCATCCTCCTGTGCGTCCTGGGCGGGCTGCGCCCGGCCCAGGTCGCCCCCGTGCTGGGCAAGACCGAGGGTGCGGTGCGCGTCCTGCAGCACCGGGCCCTGCGCCGGCTCGCCCAGCTCCTGCCCCGGCCCGTCGCCGAAGAGGTGTAACGGATCTCGCCGGCCGGACGATTGTGCGTCGAGATGCGACCCCCCTCCGAACCCGACTGGTCGCCCGAGGAT
>DASZOE010000359.1:0-1607 GCA_035550945.1 Acidimicrobiales bacterium | reverse complement strand
GCACGACGCGGTGGCCGCCCTCGCCCCCGTCGCCGCCGCCGAGCTGGTGGGCCTGCTGCCCGATGCGGTGCTCCGGGCCGTCCCCGCCCGTCGGTGGGCGGAGCTGGACCTGGGCCCCTCCCGCACCATCGAGGCCCGCCTCGCCGCCGCCCCGTCCCCCTGAAGAGGACGCCGATCAGGCCGGGTCAGGCCGAGGCCGCCGCCTCCCGGCGGGCCAGCGCCCGCTGACGGCGGATGCGGCGCCGCTCCCGCTCGGAGAGACCGCCCCAGATGCCGAATTTCTCGCCGTTGACGAGCGCGTACTCGAGGCAGTGCTCGCGCACCACGCAGGCCCGGCACACCGCCTTCGCCTCCCTCGTCGACGCGCCGCGCTCGGGGAAGAACAGGTCGGGGTCGACGCCGAGGCAGTTGGCCTGGCCCTGCCAACTGCGGTCGCCTTGGTCGAACCGGTGTCCTCGTCGCTCCATCGGTACGCCTCCCTCACGCCGGCCCTGCTCACCGATGAAATTGCCACCGATGTAATTACAACGGTGTGATCATGACCCACGGTGATCACGCGCGCAAGCCCGCCGGCGAGGGAAACTGGTCGGTGGTGCGGGTCGAGGCCATGAAGGGCGACATCACCACCCTCGAGGTCGACGCCGTCGTCAACGCCGCCAACTCGTCGCTGCTCGGAGGGGGCGGCGTCGACGGGGCCATCCACCGGGCCGCCGGTGGCGAGCTGCTCGAGGCCTGCCGCCCCCTCGGGGGCTGCGACACGGGCGACGCCAAGGCCACGCCGGGCTTCCGGCTCCCCGCCCGGTGGGTCATCCACACCGTCGGACCGCGGTGGCGCGGCGGCGACGCGGGCGAGGCCGAAGCGCTGGCCTCCTGCTACCGCCGGAGCCTCGAGGTGGCCGACGAGCTGGGCGCCCGCACCGTCGCCTTCCCCGCCATCTCCACCGGCATCTACGGCTACCCGGCCGAGGAGGCCGCCGCCATCGCCGTCGACACGCTGCGGAGCACGCCCACCGACGTCGACGTCGCCACCCTGGTCGCCTTCGACGACCGGACGCTCGCGCTCTACCGCCGGCTGCTGGAGGACGGCGCCTGATGCTCAGCCCGTTCGGCATCGTCGCCATGGTCCTGGGCGCCGCCCTCATCGCCCTCCCCATCGCCGGGATCATCGACGCCACCCGCCGGCCCGTGCTCCAGTGGAAGCGCGTCGGTCTGAACCGGACGACGTGGATCGCCCTCATGGGCGCGGGCACGGTGCTCGGCTTCGGCGTGCTCGGCGTGGTGGCCGCCATCGAGTACCTGATCTCGGTCCGACCCAAGCTCCAGCTCGCGGCGGAGATGGGGGACTTCTAGGCGCTCCGGCCGGAGCGGCGGCGGCGGTCCCGCTTCTCGTCGATGAAGTCGACCAGTACGTAGTCGCCCAGGGTTTCGGGGGTCGTGAAGAACACCCGGCCCCGGTTGATGCTGCTCATGCGCTCCACGAAGGCCTGGAGGTGCGGCGTGGCGTCGAGCATGAACGTGTTGATGCGGATTCCCTCGCGGGTGCAGCGAAGGACCTCGGCGAGCGTCGCCTCCACCGTGGCCGGGATCGGGGGGTAGTGGAACAGGGG
>DASZOE010000358.1:0-3950 GCA_035550945.1 Acidimicrobiales bacterium | reverse complement strand
GGCGAGAATGGGCGGCCTCGGCGCCGCGGACCCGGCTCCGGGCAACGGGACACCGACGCCGGTGCCGCCGGCTCCCATGCCGGGGAGCGTCCCCGCTTCCCCGGGGCTCGAGGAACCGCCGTCCGGAGCGGGCCCCGATCTCCGACTCGCGCCCGACCCCGAGAGGGCACCGGCGCCGGACCAGGGCGAAGGCGAGGCCGACGCCGGGGTCGGCCTCGATGCCGGCGCGGGCAAGGTCGAGGAGCTGTTCGCCCGGCTCCGAGCCGCCGCCGCCGGACCCGAGCCGACCGCCGATTCGGCCGGCTCGCCCGAGGCCGCGGCGCCGGCTCCGGCCGGCGAGATCAACCGGGCCGACGACCCCGACCCGGCCGAGCCCGCGCCGGCGACGGTCACCAACGGGTCGGCACCCGCCGGGCAGCACAACGGCACGGGGGTCGCCGACGCCCCCGACCACGTCGCCGACGAGTCGGCCCGGGCCCGCCGCGACGAGCTCCTGGAGCCCGTCGAGGCCGACCTCGTGCGCTCGATCAAGCGGGTGCTCCAGGACGAGCAGAACGAGGTCCTCGACAACCTCCGGCGCCAGCGCCGGCCAGTTGCCGCCGCCGTCCTTCCCGACGCCGCCGTCCAGCGCGAGCGCTACGGAGCGGTCGCCGGTCCCCTGCTGCAGCGCGCCGCCCACGCGGGGGCGGAGTTCGCGGCCGGCGACGAGGACTTCGGCCTCATCGCCGACAACGGCAACGACGGTCTGGTCGCCGGTCTGGTCGCCGACCTCGTCGCCCCGCTGCGCCAGCGGGTGGAGCGGGTGGTCGAGGAGGGAGTCGGGAGCGACGACTACGACGCCCTCGCCGTGGCCGACGGCGTGAGCGCCGCCTACCGGCAGTGGAAGACGGAGCAGGTCGAGCGGGTCGCACAGCACGCCGCCGTGGCCGCCTGCGCCATGGGTGGCCTGGCCGCCACGCCCGTCGGCGCCCACCTCCGCTGGGTCGTCGACGACGACGCCCCGTGCCCCGACTGCGACGACAACGCGCTGGCCGGAGCCCTTCCCCGGGGCGAGGCCTTCCCGACCGGCCAGACCCATCCGCCCGCCCACGTCGGGTGCCGCTGCCTGCTGGTGACCGCCCCCCGCTGAGCGGGCGAGGGGGCCTCCGGCCCCCCCGGGCACGACGAGGGCCCGGACCACCGGTCACCTAGGCTCTCGCCCGTGCGTGCCCCCACCGACCTCCCCCGGCGGCGTCGGCCGTCGAACCGGGTCGGTCTGGTGCTGGTCGGCATCGTCGCCTTCGTGCTGCTCCTGCTGGCGATCTCCCTGCGGGGGATCGCCGGGTTCTACACCGACTACCTGTGGTTCGGCGAGCTCGGGCTCTCGAGCGTGTGGAGCGGCGTCCTGGGGACGAAGGTGGGGCTGGCCGTGGCGTTCACGATCGCCTTCTTCCTCATCATGTGGATCAACCTGGCGATCGCCGACCTGATCGCACCGCGGTTCCGGCCCATGGGCCCCGAGGAGCAGGTCGTCGAGCGCTACCACGCCATGGTCGGGCCCCACGGCGGCCTCGTCCGCATCGGGGTCGCCGTCCTCTTCGCCCTCGTGGCCGGTCCGGGCGCCTCGGGCCAGTGGAACTCGTGGATCCTCTTCCGCAACCGGTTGCCGTTCGGGGCCAGCGACGCCCAGTTCGACCGCGACATCGGCTTCTTCGTCTTCCAGCTGCCGTTCCTGAAGTTCGTGGTCGACTGGCTGTTCGCGGCGGTCGTGATCGTCCTGATCGTCACCGCCGTCGCCCACTACCTGAACGGTGGCATCCGGTTCCAGACCCCGCTGCAGAAGGTCACTCCCCAGGTCAAGGTGCACCTGTCCGTGCTCCTCGCCGTCCTTGCCCTCCTGAAGGCGGTGGGGTACTACCTCCAGCGCTTCGAGCTCGTCTACTCGACACGGGGGGTGGTGCAGGGGGCGGGCTACACCGACGTCAAGGCTCAGCTCCCCGCGCTCCAGCTGCTCATCTTCATCTCGCTGTTCGCCAGCGCCCTGGTGCTGGTGAACATCCTGCGGCGGGGGTGGGTGCTGCCCGTGGCCGCCGTCGGCCTGTGGGCCCTGGTCTCGGTCGCGGCAGGGACGGCCTATCCCGCCTTCGTGCAGCAGTTCCGGGTACGCCCGACGGAGTCGGACAAGGAACGGCCCTATATCGACCGCAACATCCGGGCGACCCGCGCCGCGTTCAACCTTCGAGATACGAAGGTCAACAACTTCGACTACAGCACCGACCTCAACGCCGCCGCCCTGGAGGACAACCAGGAGACCATCCGCAACGTGCGGCTCTGGGACCCCCCGGTCCTCGAGGACACGTACAAGCGCCTGCAGGAGATCCGGAACTTCTACCAGTTCGACGACGTCGACGTTGACCGCTACGGCATCACCGGGTCGGGTCGCACGACCCAGATCCTCATCGCCGCCCGCGAGCTCAACGTCGCCGGCATCCCCTCACCGTCGTGGGTCAACCAGCACCTGGTCTACACCCACGGCTACGGCGTGGTGGCGTCGCCCGCCAACGCGGTGGCGCCCGACGGGAACCCCGATCTGCTGGTGCGGGACATACCTCCCCAGAGCTCGGAGACGAAGCTCCGGCTGGAAACTCCGGCCGTCTACTACGGCCCCGCGACCGGCGGCTACGCCATCGTCAACACCAAGCAGCGGGAGGTCGACTACACCGACGCCAGCGGCACCAACCGCACCAGCACGTACAACGGTGTCGGGGGCGTGCGCATGAGCTCCTGGTACCGGCGGGCGGCCCTCGCCCTGCGCTTCGGCGATCCCAACCCGTTCATCTCCGGCTTCATCACCCCGAGCTCGAAGGCGATCTACATCCGGGACATCGACGACCGAGTCCGCAAGGCGGCCCCGTTCCTGAAGTACGACAGCGATCCCTACCCCATCGTCTACAAGGGCCGGATGCTGTGGATCTACGACGCCTACACCACGACGAGCCGCTATCCGTACTCCGAGCGGGCGGACACGACCCGGCTGGCGGGGGTCAGCGGGTTGAACAGCAACTTCAACTACGTCCGCAACTCGGTGAAGGTCGCCATCGACGCCTACGACGGCACCATGACCTACTACGTCATGGACTCGAACGACCCGATCGTGCGGGCTTACCAGAAGGCCTTCCCGAAGCTGTTCACCGACGGCTCGCGGATGGAACCGGAGCTGCGCGAGCACCTGCGCTATCCCGAGGACCTGTTCCGGGTGCAGACCAACATGTACGGCCGCTACCACATGCTCGACGCCGCCGAGTTCTACAACAACACCGACGCCTGGGAGATCGCCCAGGCGCCCGGCGCGGTGGGCAACGCCACCTCGGTGGTCGGCGCCGGGGGCCAGATCGTCGCCAGCCGCGAGCCTCGGATGGTCCCGTACTACCTGCTCACCCGACTGCCGGACGAGGAGGACGAGGAGTTCCTCATCCTCCAGCCCTTCGTGCCCCTCTCCCGCGACGACAGCCGCAAGGACCTGACCGCCTTCGTGGTGGCCAAGGGCGACCCCGACAACTACGGCGAGCTCGAGGCCTTCGTCATGCCCCGCCAGCAACAGATCGACGGGCCGGCGCTGGTCAACGCCCGGGTCAACCAGCAGCCCGAGATCTCCCAACAGATCACGCTGCTCAACACCTCGGGGTCCAAGGTCATCCTCGGCAACCTGCTGCTCGTGCCCGTCGAGAGGTCACTGCTGTACATCCAGCCCCTGTACGTGCGGTCGGAGGCCACGCCCCTTCCGCAGCTGAAGAAGGTCATCGTCGTCTACTCCGACCAGGTCGTCATGCGGGACTCGCTGCAGGGCGCGCTCACCGAGATCTTCGGGAGCGCGCCGTCCACCCTCGAGCAGGTGCCGGTCGGCGAGACGCCGCCGCCGCTCCCGAGCCCGGACGGCACGCCGCCCATCACGGTGGCCCCGGGCCCGGGGC
>DASZOE010000357.1:0-2387 GCA_035550945.1 Acidimicrobiales bacterium | reverse complement strand
GCCCTGCTCCCGACCACCCGAGAGGGCAGCGTCATTTAGCGTGGTGGCGTGCACTCCTCCGGTGCCGTGATGTCGACGATGCCGGTCGAGGTCAAGGAGCCCGACCTCGGCGAGGTCGTCGTTCCCGACCGCCCGTGGGTCGTGATCGTCTGGAACGACCCGGTCAACCTGATGTCCTACGTCACCTTCGTCTTCCAGAAGCTCTTCGGCTACAGCCGGGAGAAGGCCACCCAGCTCATGCTCGACGTCCACCACAAAGGGAAGGCCGTCGTCTCCAGCGGTCCCCGGGAGAAGGCCGAGATCGACGTCTTCCGCCTCCACGAGCACGGCCTGTGGGCCACCATGCAGCACGACGAGTGATGGCCAGGAAGGCGGTCAAGCGGACCCGGTCGGGGGAGTACGAGATCCGCCTGTCCGCCGAGGAGCGGGACCTCCTCCGGGGCCTGGCCCCCCGGATGCGTGAGGTCCTCACCGACGACACCGATCCCGTCCTCGAGCGCCTCTTCCCCGTCGCCTACCCCGAGGACGACGCCCGGCAGAACGAGTACGCCCTCCTCGTCCGGGGCGAGCTCCTCGACTCGCACCTGGCCGCGCTCACCACGCTGGAGGAGACGGTCGACGCCGAACGCCTCGACGAGGAACGGCTGCTGGCATGGATGCGGGCCCTCAACGAGGTGCGGCTCGTGCTCGGGGCCCGCCTGGAGGTCACCGAGGAGGGCGAGGAGCGGCCGGCCGACGCCTCGGACCCCCGGGCCGCCCCCTTCGCGATCTACGACTACCTCACCTGGCTCCAGGGCGAGGTCATCGACGCCCTGGGCCGTTAGCCCGCCCGGCAAGGCTCGACAGGACGGCCGCGTCCCGCTACGGTCCGAAGCCGGACGACCGCCGGAGGCGAGGAGGCAGGGGATGGGTTTTCTTGACCGGAAGCGGGCGCGCGCGGTGGCGCTGGTCGCCATCGCCGCCATGGGGCTGGCGGCGTGCGGCGACGACGACGACGAGTCTGCCGACACGACCACGCCGACCACCGCACAGGCCCAAGGGTCGGCGTCGGTGACCGTCGACATGGTCGACTACGCCTACTCGGTGAGCGGGCCGCTCACCCAGGGGGGGTCGCTGAAGGTCGCGAACCGGGGCAAGGAGTTCCACCTGCTGGCCATCGGGAAGCTCAAGCCCGGCAAGACCCTCGCCGACCTCCAGACGGTCCTCAGCGAATCTGGCCCGGGAGGCGGTGGAGGCCCGGAGGAGACCACGACGTCGACGGGTGCCACGACCCCGACCACCACCGGCCGGGGGGCGGCCACGACGACCTCGTCCGCTCCCGGCGGCGCGGGTGGGGGAGAAGGCGAGGGCGGAGGCGAGGAGGAGGACCCCACCGCCGAGGTCATCGAGGAGGTCGGCTGGCCCGGGCACTTCATGAGCCCCGGCGAGTCGGCCGAGGTGTCGGCGGCGAACCTCACGCCGGGTACCTACGCCTTCGTCTGCTTCATCCCCACCGAAGGCGAGGGGACGCCGCACTTCGCCAAGGGCATGATCAGCCAGATGGAGGTGGTCGCGGGCACCGCCCCGCCGGCACCCACGGCCGACGCCACCTACACGGTCGCCCCCGGGCAGGCGGTCGAGGGACCGGCCACCCTGTCCGCCGGGAGGCAGGTCCTGAAGATCGAGACGTCCGGCGACGCCGGGCAGCTCGAACCTTCCCTCGCCCGGCTGAACCCGGGCGCCACCTTCCAGCAGCTCGACCAGGCGTTCGTGGAGCTGTTCGAGACGGAGACGCCCGAGCCCGGCTCCGCCTCCAAGGTGCCCGGCCAGGTCATCTTCGGCGGCCGCGATCTCGAGGGCGTGACCACGACCTATCTGACCGTCGACCTCGAGGCCGGGAACTACGTCCTCGTCGCCGAGGACACCGACGAGGAGGACGGGCCGAGCCCGCCCAGGGAGATCATCAACATCCGGGTGACCTAGCACCAGGAGCACACAGTCGGGCGGGGTCCGCTCCCCGCCCGACTGACTCGACAGGCGCTGCCCCTCTCCGGATACGTTCGTACAGGGGTCGGCATCGACGCCCAGCAAGGGGGAGGCAGGATGCGGGTGAGTGCGAAGCGCGGCGGTCTCATCGCGTTGGCGACCATCGTGGCCATGGGCCTGGCCGCGTGTGGCGACGACGACGACGACGCCGCCGACACGACGACGCCGCCGACGACAGCCGCACCACAGGGCTCGTCGTCGGTGACGGTCGACATGACGGAGTACGCGTTCGCGGTCAGCGGCCCCCTCACCGCTGGAGGGACGGTGCAGCTCGCCAACCGGGGCCGGGAGTTCCACGTGGCGGCGATGGGCAAGCTGAAGCCCGGTCGGACGCTGGCCGACATCGAAGCGGCCCTCAGGGA
>DASZOE010000356.1:0-4539 GCA_035550945.1 Acidimicrobiales bacterium | reverse complement strand
GCCCGCCCCCGAGCGGCGGACCAGGCCGGTGTCGTGGAGGATGGCGCGGACCTCGAACGCGGTCTCGTCGGCGGAGGAGACGAGGACGACGTCGCGACCCATGACGTCACCCAGCGTGCGGGCGAGGAAGGGGTAGTGGGTGCAGCCCAGGAGGAGGGTGTCGACGGCCGCGGCCCGGAGCGGGGCCAGGAGGCGCTCGGCCAGCACGTAGGCCTGGTCGCTCGCCGTCTCCCCCCGCTCCACCAGCTCCACGAACCCGGGACAGGAGGCGCAGGTCAGCTGCACGGGGGCCCGGGTGGCCCGCACCGCCCTCTGGTACGCGCCCGAGGCGATCGTGCCCACCGTGCCGATGACGCCCACCCGCCCGCGGCGCGTGGCCTGGACCGCGGCCCGCACCCCTGGATCGATGACGCCGACCACGGGGACGTCGAAGTCGAAGCGGAGCACCTCCAGGGCGGCGGCCGACGCCGTGTTGCACGCGACCACGACCATCTTCACGTCGAGGTCGTCGACCAGGAGGCGGGTGATCTGGCTCGCGAACTCCCGGACCTGGTCGAGGTGCCGCGGCCCGTAGGGATAGCGGCCCGTGTCGCCGAAGTAGACGAGGTCCTCGTCGGGCAGGAGGTCGATTACGGCCCGGGCCACGGTCAGGCCCCCGAAGCCGCTGTCGAACATCCCGATGGGACGGTCGTCCATGTCCTCTCCGCGGGCGGGCCGCGAACCGCCCTCCTCGCCCGCGGTGGGGCTGCCCCCCCCGGCGCTGTCCCCGGCGACTGTAGGCGCCGACGGCCCGGGGACTCGATCTTCCACTCGTCGTCGATCTTCCCGAGCTCAGAAGTACACGATGCGACTGGCCCGCTCCACGACCTCGTCGATGGGGTCGGTCCACGCGCCCGTGGAGAGGTACTTCCACCCGCCGTCGGCGAGGAGGGTGACGATCACGCCCTCCTCGATCTGGCCGGCGGCCCGGGCCGCGCCCGCCCTCGCCGAGCCCGACGAGATGCCCGCGAAGATGCCCGCCTCCTCGGTGAGGCGGCGGGTCCACTCGATCGACTCCCGGGGCCGGACGATGAGCTTGCGGTCGAGGACGTCGGGGTCGAACACCTCGGGTACGAACCCGTCGTCGAGGTTGCGCAGGCCCTGCACGATCTCCCCCGACGGGGGCTCGACGGCCCAGACCTGCACCGTCGGGTTCTGCTCCTTGAGGTAGCGGCCGACTCCCATCAGCGTGCCGCTCGTGCCCAGGCCGCTCACGAAGTGGGTGACCTCCGGGCAGTCCCGCCAGATCTCCGGCCCCGTCCCTCGGTAGTGGGCGCCGGGGTTGGCGGGGTTCCCGTACTGGTAGAGGAAGGCGACTTCGTCGGACTCCTTGGCCAGGCGCTGGGCCAGTCGGACGGCGCCGTTCGACCCCTCGTCACCGGGCGAGAAGACGATCTCGGCGCCGAAGATCTCCAGCAGCTGACGCCGTTCGACGGACACGTTCTCGGGCAGCACGACCCGGAGCCGGTACCCCTTGAGCCGGCACACGAGCGCCAGCCCGATGCCGGTGTTCCCCGACGACGGTTCGAGGATGGTCTGGCCCGGGCGCAAGCGGCCCTCGCCCTCGGCCTCGGTGACCATGGCGAGGGCGATGCGGTCCTTGAGCGAGCCGCCGGGGTTCTGGCCCTCGAGCTTCACGAGGATGCGCACGCCGGGGGCGGGGCTCAGCTGGCTGACCTCGACGAGCGGCGTGTTGCCGATCAGGTCGAGGACGGACCGGAGGGCGGCCATGGGCCCGCGGCCTCCCTGGTCCTAGCCGCCGGCGACGGCCGGCAGGATCGAGATGACGTCGTCGTCGGACACCGTGGTGTCGAGCTTGTCGAGGAAGCGGACGTCCTCGTCGTTTCGGTACACGTTCACGAACTTGTGGAGCGTGCCCTCGTCGGTGACCACCTTGCCGGCCATCCTCGGGAACTGGCGGACGACGTCCTCGAACACCTCGCCGACGGTGGAGCCGTTGGCCGAGATGGTGGCCTGGCCGGCCACGTTCTCGCGCAGGACGGTAGGCACCCGGACCTCGACGGACACGCGGATGATGCTATCCGTCACCGCGGTCTCGGCCGTGTCCGTGGTCTTGGCCGTCTCCGTGGTCTTGGCCGCCGTGGTGGGCGTGGCGGTCGAGCCCGTCCGCCACGATCGGCTCCTCGGTGACCTGGCCGTCGACGATGCGGTACGAGCGGACCATGGGCTCGTCCTCCCGCAGCGAGACGACGACGTAGTGCCACTCCGGGTCGGGGGCCTGGTCCACGTCGGTCGGGGACGGGTAGGCGTCGGTGTGCGTGTGCGAGTGGTAGACGCCGGCGATCTGCAGGCCCCGGGCCTCGGCGTCGCGGTCGGCCCGTAGGTGGTCGAGGGGATGGACCTCGTACACCCGCGCCGACTCGGCCGCGTTCCGGCACGGGTAGACGGCCTCGACCAGAGCGTCACCCGGGGCCGTGGCCAGCAGGCCGCACGCCTCCAGCGGGAGCCCGTCGAGGGCGTTGGCCACCATGGCCTGGTACACGTCCCGCCGGAGTCGGAGCATCGGGGGGCGAGGGTAGCCTTCGGCGATGGCCCCCAAGGGCGTGAAGGTGGTGGCCAGCAACCGCCGGGCGCGCCACGACTACGACGTGCTCGAGACCCTCGAGGCCGGTATCGCCCTCGTCGGCACCGAGGTGAAGTCGCTCCGCGCCGGGCAGGTGCAGCTGAAGGACGCCTACGCCAAGGTCGAGGACGGCGAGCTGTGGCTGCTCAACGCCCACGTGGCCCCCTACGGCCAGGCCGACGGCTTCGGGGGCCACGACCCGGAGCGCCGGCGGAAGCTGCTCGTCCACCGGGAGGAGGTCGACGAGCTGGCCGAGCGGTCGCAGCAGCAGTCGCTCTCCATCGTCCCGCTCTCCGTCTACTTCAAGGACGGTCGGGTGAAGGTCGAGCTCGCCGTCGCCCGGGGCCGCCGTCGCTACGACAAGCGGAGCGTCATCGCCGAGCGGGACGCCCAGCGAGAGGCCGACCGGGCCCGCTCCGACCGGGGCGGGAGGCGGTACACTGGAAGGGTACGGGGCTGACAGGTTTCGACGTTGAGACCGCTGGCTCGTCGTGCGACCCGAGTTGCTCAGACTCGCAAAACGGGGCAAAAACACAGGTGCCGACAACACGGAACCTGCCTACGCAATGGCAGCCTAAGAACTGCTGAGCTAGGCAAATCGCGACCCGAGAGGGCACGCCGAGGACGACCCTTTGCCTTGGGAACAGAATGAGGGTTGACGGCCGGGAAAGACCGCTGGCGTGTCGGGAAAGACCGACTGACCTCACGGAACAGACGTGACGAGCAGTACGGGACCCGGCTCCGAGGGCAGCGTCAAGCCCGAAACCGGGGATGGTCGTATCGCGAAGGGTCCGCACTCACCGGACGAGGGTTCGATTCCCTCCAGCTCCACGTCCACGCGCCTCCCGGCGGCGCGGGTGACCGCCGATCTCGACGGTCTCCTCGGCGGGGCGGCCGACGACTCCACCCGGGCGTACTGGGAGCGCTACCTCAAGGGGACGGCCCGATTCCGAGGGGTCCCCATGGCCGAGATCCGGGAGGCCGTCCGCCGGGTCTGGCGCGACCACGCCCTCGCCGAGCGCCCCGTCGACGAGCTGCTCGCCCTCGCCCACCGGTGGTTCGCGGTGCCGACCAGCGAGGACAAGCTCGCGGCCGTGCTGCTCATCGCCGACCATCTCCTCAGCCGCCTCGAGCTCGCCCACCATCCCCAGTTGGCCCGGCCCCTGGAGACCGGGGACATCGCCGACTGGGGCGTCTGCGACTGGTACGCCACGAAGGCCCTCCACGGCTACCTGAGCGGCGCCGAGGACATCGAGGCCCGGGCCCGGGCGATCGCGGCGTGGACCGGGGCCGACCGCCTCTGGCAGAGGCGGGCCGGGCTCGTGGCGTTCGTGCGGCTCGCACCGGTCGCCGACCGGCAGTTCGACGGGCTCGTGCCGCTCATCCTCGAGGCCTGCGCCGCCAACCTGGTCAGCGACGACCGGTTCGCCCACACCGGTCCCGGCTGGGTGCTCCGCGAGCTCTCCACGGCGGCGCCCGACGCGGTCGCCCGCTTCGTCGAGGAGCATCCCGAGCTCTCCGCCGAGGCCCGTCGCATGGCCACCGCCCGCCTCCGGCCCGGGCCTTACCGGCGGCGCTGACCCTCGGCGCGTCCCCCGAGCCACGGGCGCCGAGGCCTGGCCCCGGGTGATGTCGAGATTTGAGCAATTTGCCTGATTCGCTCGGTTCGGGCAAGCTGGCACGGCCCCCAACGCCCGTGGGGGCGATCACGGACAAGGAGACGACCCCATGGACAACACCGACTTCAGCTTGGACGAGCTCGACGGCCAGCACGCCGCCGAGCTTCCGCGACGTGACCTGCTGATCGGCGTCTCGCTGCTCGGCATCCCCCTGATCGGTGTGAGCGACGTCAGCGTCAACGTCGACACCGAAGGCCCGAACTGGCTCTTCGGTTCCGTCGGCCTCTAGTCCACGTG
>DASZOE010000355.1:0-4030 GCA_035550945.1 Acidimicrobiales bacterium | reverse complement strand
GGCGGCGGCTGCCCGCCGACAGCGGGCAGAGTTGAAAGAGAAGCTGAAGATGGGCTCACTGAACCTCGACGAGCTGCTCGCCCAAGCCGAGCGCGACGAGGTCGTGGGCAAGATGAAGGTGGTCGCCGTCCTCGAGTCGCTCCCCGGCGTGGGCAAGGTTCGCGCCCGGCGGCTCATGGAGGAGCTCAAGATCAGCGACTCGCGTCGCGTGCGCGGCTTGGGAGCCCAGCAGCGCGACGCGCTCAGGAAGCAGTTCCCCGCCTCGCGCTGAGCGACCCCTCCCGGCCTCCGCTCGTCTTCGTCATCGTCGGCCCGTCCGGCGTCGGGAAGGGCTCGGTGGCAGGCGCGGTGGTGCAGCGCGTGCCGGAGCTCTGGCTCAGCCGGTCGTGGACGACCCGTGCCCGGCGGGCGAGCGACACCGCCGACGCCTACCGCTTCGTCGACCGTGACACCTTCGAGGCCCGGGCCGCGGCCGGCGGCTTCATCGAGTCGGCCGAGGTCTTCGGCAACCTCTACGGGACGCCGGTGCCCGACCCGCCCGCCGGCCACGACGTCCTCCTCGAGATCGACGTGCCGGGCGCCGCGCAGGTCCGGCGCCGGGCCCCCGACGCCGTCGTCATCCTCCTGCTGGCGCCGTCTCGGGCCGCCCAGGAGGAACGGCTGCGGGGCCGCGGAGAGGACGAGGCGACCGTCGCCCGGCGGTTGGCCGAGGCCGAGCGGGAGGAGGCCAAGGGGCGGGAGCTTGCCGACCACGTCGTCGTGAATGACGACCTCACCCGGGCCACCGAGGAGGTGGCTGCTATCGTGGAGGCCCACCGCACCGAGGTCGGCTAGCGCCCCAGCCGACCGCCCCCGCAGATCCGGAGATGCCCGATGGCCGAGCGCGCCACCATGATCCACCCGCCGATCGAGACGCTCCTCGAGCGCGTCGACTCCAAGTTCAGCCTGGTGACGCTGGCCGCCAAGCGCGGCCGGCAGATCAACTCCTACTTCAGCCAGCTGGGGGAGGGCCTCGGCTCGATCGTCCCGCCGCAGGTCGCGTCGGTCTCCCGCAAGCCGCTCTCCATCGCCCTCGAGGAGATCGCCGCCGACAAGATCACCTACGTCCGGCCCGAAGAGGTCGAGGAGGCCGTGAAGTGACCGACGGGGGGACGTCGTCGGTCAGCTAGCGACAGCCGGCGAGCCATGAGGGAGCCGCCGAAGCAGTTCGGGGGGTTCACCGGGGGCAGAGCCCCCCGTGTGGTTCTCGGCGTCACGGGTGGCATCGCCGCCTACAAGGCGGTCGAGGTGTGCCGCCGCCTGGTCGACGGCGGGGCCCACGTCGTCCCGGTCATGACCGAGGCGGCCACCCATTTCCTGGGCCCGGCCACCCTCTCCGCCCTGGCGTCGGAGAAGGCGCGCACCTCCCTGTGGCACGAGGACGACCCGATCCCGCACACCCGTCTGGGGCAGGAGGCCGACGTCGTCGTGATCGTGCCCGCCACGGCGCGCTTCCTCGGCGCCTACGCGGCCGGCATCGCCGACGACCTGCTGACCTCCACCGTGCTGGCGACGCGTGCGCCGGTGGTCGTCTGCCCGGCCATGCACACCGAGATGTGGGAGCACCCGGCGGTGCGCCACAACGTGGCCCTCCTGCGCGAACGGGGCGTCCACGTGGTCGAGCCGGCCACGGGTCACCTGGCGGGCGGCGACGAGGGCCAGGGTCGCCTGGCCGAGCCCAACGTCGTGGTGGCCGCGGTCGAGGCCGCGCTCCGGCCCCAGGACCTGGCCGGGCGCAAGGTGCTCGTGACCGCGGGGGGCACGCGGGAGCCGCTCGACGCCGTCCGCTTCCTCGGGAACCGCTCCTCGGGCAAGCAGGGCCATGCCCTGGCCGCGGAGGCCGTGGGCCGGGGCGCACGCGTGACGCTCGTGACCGCCGCCGACCACCCCGCGCCGCCGGGCGTCGAGCTGGTCAGGGTGGGCACGGCCGCCGACATGGAGCGGGCCGTCGCCGAGCTCGGCCACTCGGCCGATGTCGTGCTGATGGCGGCCGCGGTCGCCGACTTCCGGCCGGCGCGCCCCCGCCCGGGAAAGCTGGAGAAGGCCGACGGCGTCCCCGAGGTCGTCCTCGAGCCGCCCACCGACATCCTCGCCGGCCTGGGGCGGACGCGCGTGCCCGGTCAGGTCCTCGTCGGCTTCGCGGCCGAGACGTCCGACCTCGTGGCCCGGGCGCGCGCCAAGCTGGCGGCCAAGAACCTCGACGTCGTCGTCGCCAACGACGTCTCCGCCCCCGACGCCGGGTTCGAGCACGACACCAACCGGGCCGTCATCGTCGAGGCCGACGGCACCGTGGCCCAGGTGCCCCTGATGGACAAGCGGGCGCTGGCGTCGGTGGTCCTCGACGTCGTCGTCCGCCACCTCTCTCCGAGCACCCAGAGCACCCAGAGCACCCAGAGCACCCAGAGCACACCGAGCACCCCGAGCACAAGGAGCGCACCGTGACCGCCTGGACCTTCACGTCGGAGTCCGTCACCGAGGGCCATCCCGACAAGATGGCCGACCAGATCTCCGACGCCGTCCTCGACGCCATCCTCGAGGAGGACCCGCAGGGGCGGGTGGCGTGCGAGACGCTGCTCACCACCGGCCTGGTCGTCGTCGCCGGCGAGATCACCACCAAGGCCTACGTCGACATCCCCAAGCTCGTGCGCAGGACGGTGTGCGCGATCGGCTACGACCGCGAGTCCTACGGCTTCGACGGCAACACCTGCGGCGTCATCACCTCCATCGACGAGCAGTCGCCCGACATCGGGCAGGGCGTGAACTCGGCCTACGAGGTCCGCAGCGGGCGCAGCGGCGAGGACGCCCTCAACGCCCAGGGCGCGGGCGACCAGGGAATGATGTTCGGCTACGCCTGCGACGAGACCGAGGACCTCATGCCGCTGCCGATCTGGCTGGCCCACCGTCTGGCCCAGCGGCTCTCGGAGGTACGCAAGGCCGGCGTCCTGCCGTACCTGCGGCCGGACGGCAAGACCCAGGTCACCGTCGAGTACCGAGACGGCCGACCGGTGGCGCTCAAGACCGTCCTCATATCCTCCCAGCACCAGCCCGGGCTCGACATCGAGACCCTGCTCAAGCCCGACCTGCGCGAGCACGTCATCCACCCCCTCCTGCCCCCCGAGTTCGCCGACGACCGGTACGAGCTGCTGGCCAACCCCACCGGCACCTTCGAGCTCGGCGGTCCCCACGCCGACACCGGCCTCACGGGGCGCAAGATCATCGTCGACACCTACGGCGGCGCGGCCCGCCACGGAGGCGGCGCCTTCTCGGGCAAGGACCCGTCCAAGGTCGACCGCTCGGCGGCCTACGCCGCCCGTTGGGTCGCGAAGCACATCGTGGCCTCGGGCGCGGCGCGCCGCTGCGAGATCCAGGTGGCGTACGCCATCGGCGTGGCCCGGCCGGTGTCGATCATGGTGGAGACGTTCGGCACCGAGACGGTCGACCCCCGGCGGATCGAGGCCGCCATCGGCGAGATCTTCGACCTGCGGCCGGCGGCCATCATCCGCGACCTCGACCTGCGCAAGCCGATCTTCCGGCGCACCGCGGCCTACGGCCACTTCGGAAGGTCCGACAAGGAGTTCTCCTGGGAGCACCTGGGCCGGCTCGACGACGTCAAGCGCGCCCTCGAGCTGACCTGACCGACACCGCCGGCTCCGTGCCCGGACGGAGTGCCGGCGTCGCCCGCGTCGTCCCCGATGTGGCCGCCATCGACCGCCCGCTCGACTACTCCGTCCCGGCCCGGCTCGATGGTGGCGTCCGGGTCGGGTCGGTGGTCCGCGTCCCCCTCCACGGCCGGCGGGTGAGGGGCTGGGTCGTGGGCCGGGCCGCCGAGCCCGAGACCGACCGACCCCTGCAGGCGGTGGCCAAGGTCACCGGGTGGGGCCCGCCGCCCGACCTGGTGGAGCTTGCCGAGTGGGCGGCGTGGCGCTGGGCCGGGCCGCGGGTCACCTTCCTGCGCGCCGCCTCACCGCCGGGCGCGGTGCCCTCTCTGCCC
>DASZOE010000354.1:0-8375 GCA_035550945.1 Acidimicrobiales bacterium | reverse complement strand
GACCACCGCCGCGGCGGTGGTCTCCCCGAGGAACTCGAGCATCATGGCCGCCGAGCGGATGGCGGCGACGGGGTTGGCCCGGCCCGTGCCCGCGATGTCGGGCGCCGAGCCGTGGACGGGCTCGAAGAGCGACGGGCCCGTCCGGTCGGGGTTGAGGTTGGCCGACGCCGCGTTCCCGATGCCGCCGGTGACCGCCCCGCCCAGGTCGGTGAGAATGTCGCCGAAGAGGTTGTCGGTCACCACCACGTCGTAGCGGCCCGGCGACGAGACCAGGTGGATGCACGCGGCGTCGACGTGGTCGTAGGCGGTGGTCACCTCCGGGTAGGCGGCGCCGACCTCGCTGACGGTCCGCTGCCAGAGGTCGCCGGCGAAGGTGAGGACGTTGGTCTTGTGCACCAAGGTCAGGTGCCGGCGGGGACGACCGGCGGCCAGCTCGAAGGCGAAGCGCACGCAGCGCTCGACGCCCATGCGGGTGTTGACAGAGCCCTGCGTGGCGACCTCGTGGATCGTCCCCTTCCGGAGGATGCCCCCCTCCCCGGCGTAGACACCCTCGGTGTTCTCCCGGACGACGACGAAGTCCCGCTCGCCGTCGCCCGGGCCCGAGCGGCCCTCTGAGCGGGCGATCGAGCGGAAGGGCCGGAGGTTGACGTAGAGGTCGAGCTCGAAGCGCAGCCGGAGCAGGAGCCCCCGCTCGAGGATGCCGGGCGCCACGTCGGGCGAACCCACCGCCCCGAGGAGGATGGCGTCGAGGCCCCGCAGCTCGTCGAGGACGTCGTCGGGCAGGACCTCGCCGGTGCGGAGGTAGCGCGCGCCACCGAAGTCGTACTCGACGGTGTCGAGGTCGACACCGACGGCGCGCACGACCTTCAGGGCCTCCGCCAGCACCTCGGGACCGATCCCGTCGCCGCCGATGACGCCGATCTTGTAGCCCAACACGCTCCTCAAGAACGAAAGAGACCGCCCACCCGGGCGGTCGAGGGCACACGCCGGTGAACGGCGTGCGCTACGGAATTACGGAGATCTGCAAACCGGACATGGCCCGTCCAGTGTCGTTCCCGGACCCGCGTCCGTCAACCCGGTGAGCGCGTTGCGAGGCGGTTGCTAGCCTCGCGCGATGGCCGAGACCCACCTCTCGCCGGCCGCCTACGAGCGTCTCAAGGCCGAGCTGGACGACCTCACGACGCGCGGCCGCATCGACATCGCCGCCACCATCCAGCGGGCCCGGGAGATGGGCGACCTGTCGGAGAACGCCGACTACCACGCCGCCCGGGAGGACCAGGGCCGGATGGAGGCCCGCATCCGCCAGCTCCAGACGATCGTCGACAACGCGGTGATCGTCGAGGGCAGCGACGGTGGAGAGGTCGCCACCGGCAGCATCGTGGCCCTCCGCTACGAGGGCGACGACGAGGTGGAGCGCTACCTCATCGGCTCCATCGAGGAGCGCCCCGACGGGCTCCCCGTCATCTCGCCCAAGTCGCCGCTCGGCCAGGCCCTCCTCGGCCGGCGGGCCGGCGAGACCGTCGAGTACCAGGCCCCGAGCGGCACCCTCAAGGCCGAGGTCGTCGAGATCGGCACCTAGCGCGTCCGGCTCCGGAGAGCCGTCTCCACGGACTCCGCTGCAGCCACCACCGCCCCGGCGTACCTCCGGCCCGGCGAGCGGGTGGTGCGCCCGACGGGGCCCGACACCGACACCGCGGCCACCACGTCGCCCCGGGCGTCGCGGACGGGGGCGCTGACCGAGGCCACGCCCGGCTCCCGCTCCTCCACGCTCTGGGCCCATCCCCGCCGGGCCACCTCGGGCTCCCCCCGGAGGACCTTGCCGGCCGAGCCCGCGTCGAGGGGCAGGGAAGCGCCCACCGCCACGATGGTCCGCAGGCCGTGGGGCGACTCGAGGGAGGCGATGCAGTGGCGGCGGTCGCCGCGCCGGACGTAGAGCTGAACGCTCTCGCCGGTCTCGTCCCGGAGGTGCTCCATGGCCGGGCGGGCGAGCTGGGCCAGGCTCGGTCCGGTGAGCCGGGGGCCGAGGGCGAACCGTCCGCCCTCCTCTCGCCGCACCATGCCGTGGGCCTCCAGGGCCACGGCCAGGCGGTGGGCCGTGGCCCGGGAGAGACCGGTGGCCGCCACCAGGCCGGACAGCGGGAGGGGCTCCGACTCGAGGGCGTCGACCACCGCGAATGCCTTGTCGAGCACGCCCACACCGCTTAGACTTTCCACACAGCGAGATTATCGTCTCAGATGCTGAGACAGCAAGGGGTAGGCACATTGAAGACCATGAGCGAGAAGGTGTGGGACGCCCACCTCGTGCACGAGGGCGACGGGGAGCCCGACCTCCTCTTCATCGACCTCCACCTGATCCACGAGGTCACGTCGCCCCAGGCCTTCGAGGGCTTGCGCCTGGCCGGACGCATCGTCCGCCGGCCCGACCTCACGGTGGCCACCGCCGACCACAACGTGCCCACCGCCGGTCTCGACCAGCCTCTGGCCGACCCCGTCTCGGCCCGCCAGCTCGAGGCCCTGCGGGCCAACTGCGAGCAGTTCGGCGTCCCGCTCTACCCCATGGGCCACGCCAACCAGGGCATCGTCCACGTGATCGGGCCCGAGCTGGGCCTCACCCAGCCCGGGCTCACCGCCGTCTGCGGCGACAGCCACACCTCCACCCACGGGGCGTTCGGCGCCCTCGCCTTCGGGATCGGCACGAGCGAGGTGGAGCATGTCCTGGCCACCCAGACCCTCCCCGCGACCCGGCCCGGCACCATGGCCGTCGCCGTCGAGGGCGAGCTCCCGCCCGGGGCCACGGCCAAGGACGTGATCCTCGCCGTCATCGGCCGCATCGGCACCGGGGGCGGCGTCGGGCACATCGTCGAGTACCGGGGGTCCACCATCCGCTCCCTCTCGATGGAGGGCCGGATGACGGTGTGCAACATGTCCATCGAGGCCGGAGCCCGGGCGGGCATGATCGCGCCCGACGACCGCACCTTCGCCTGGCTCGAGGGCCGGCCCCGCGCCCCCAAGGGCAAGGACTGGGAGGTCGCCCTCGACCGCTGGCGGTCCCTCGTCACCGACGACGGCGCCAGCTTCGACCGCGAGGTCGTGCTCGACGCCACCACCCTCGCCCCCCACGTCTCCTGGGGCACGAACCCGTCGCAGGTCGTCGCCATCGACGGCTCGGTCCCCGATCCCGACGCCCTCCCGGACCCGGCTGCGGCCGAGGCCGCCCGCCGGGCCCTGGCCTACATGGGGCTGCGGGCGGGCACCCCGATCCGCGACATCGAGGTCGACACCGTCTTCATCGGGTCGTGCACGAACTCTCGTCTCGAGGACCTGCGGGCCGCGGCCGACGTCGTCGCCGGCCGCCACGTCCGGCCCGGCCTGCGGGCGCTGGTGGTGCCCGGCTCCATGCGGGTGAAGTCCGAGGCCGAGACCGAGGGTATCGACCGGGTGTTCACCGCCGCCGGCTTCGAATGGCGGTCGTCGGGGTGCTCGATGTGCCTGGCCATGAACCCCGACAAGCTCAGCCCCGGCGAGCGCTGCGCCTCGACGTCCAACCGCAACTTCGAGGGCCGCCAGGGACGGGGCGGGCGCACGCACCTCGTCTCTCCGGCGGTGGCCGCCGCCACCGCGGTCGCCGGCCACTTCGCCACCCCCGCGGACCTGAGCTGATGGAGCCCGTCCGCACCGTGGTGGGCCGGGCCGTCCCCCTCCCCCGCTCCGACGTCGACACCGACCAGATCATCCCCAGCGACTGGCTCAAGCGGGTGGAGCGCACGGGCTTCGGCGCCGGCCTCTTCGCCGAGTGGCGGTCCGACCCCGACTTCGTGATGAACCGGCCCGAGTACGAGGGAGCCTCGATCCTGCTCGCCGGCCCCAACTTCGGCACCGGGTCGTCCCGCGAGCACGCGGTGTGGGCCCTGCAGGACTATGGGTTCGGGGCCGTCGTCTCCCCGCGCTTCGCCGACATCTTCCGCACCAACTGCACGAAGACCGGCCTCTTGCCCGTCCAGGTCGACGCCGCCGTCGGCTCGGTCCTGCTCGAGGCGGTCGAGAGCGATCCCTCCACCGAGATCACCATCGACGTGGAGTCCCGGCGCCTGCTGTGCCCGGCCGCGGCCGTCGACGTCGCCTTCCCCATCGACGACTTCACCCGCTGGCGCTTCCTCGAAGGGCTGGACGACATCGGCCTCACGCTCCGGCACGCCGACGCCATCGCCGACTACGAGAGCCGGCGCCCCTCGTGGCTGCCCACGACGACGGGCTGACCACCCCCTCGCCCGCGGGGCCGCCGACGACCCGGGAGTGGGACGCGGCCAGCTACGACCGCATCTCCACGCCCCAGGTCCGCTGGGTGACGGGCCTGCTCGGGCACCTGCGACCCGAGGGCGTGGAGCTCGTGCTGGACGCCGGCTGTGGCACGGGGCGGGTGACCGAGGAGGTCCTCGAGCGCCTGCCGCGCGCCCGGGTGGTGGCCCTCGACGGCTCCCGCCGCATGCTCGACGCGGCCGCCCGCCGGCGGGCGCCGGCGGTCGACGCGGGACGCGTGTCCTTCGTGCACGCCGACCTGGCCCGGCCCCTGGCCCTCGAGCAACCGGTCGACGCCATCTTCTCCACGGCCACGTTCCACTGGGTGCTCGACCACGACGCCCTGTTCGCCAACCTGGCGGCCGTGCTCCGGCCCGGAGGCCAGCTCGTCGCCCAGTTCGGCGGAGCCGGCAACGTGGCCTCGGTGGTCGCGGCCCTCGAGACGCTCGGCGAGGCCGGCAATCCGTTGCACGGAGCTGGCAATCCGTTGCCCGGAGCCGGCAATCCGTTGCACGGAGCCGGCAATCCGTTGCACGGAGCTGGGCACCCCTGGCACTTCGCCGACGAGGAGGAGACGCGTGAGCGGCTCCTCCGAGCGGGCTTCACCGACGTGCGGACGTGGATGCAGGAGGAGCCCACGCCCTTCGAGCCCGGTGCGCCGCTGGAGGAGTTCCTGGCCACGGTCGTGCTCGGGTGCCACCTGGAGCGGCTTGCGCCCGAGGAGCGGTCGCCGTTCGTGAAGCGGGTGGCCGCCGCCCTGCCCTCCCCCGTCCTCGACTACGTGCGCCTCAACGTCGTGGCCCGGCGGGGTGGCGGGCGGTGACGACCGCGCCCGAGAGTCCGGTCGACGTGCGCACGGTCACGGCCACCGAGACCCGGCCCCTCCGGCATCTCGTCCTGCGCCCGGGCCAGCCCGCGGAGTCCACCATCTACCCGGGCGACGACGACCCCGACACCCGTCACTTCGCGGCGTTCGTCGGGGGCCAGCTGGTCGGGATCGCGTCCCTCTACCGGGAGGCACGCCCGGGCGCCGACATCGTCCCCGGATGGCGGCTGCGGGGCATGGCCACGTCGGGCGAGGCCCGGGGCAAGGGCGTGGGCCGGGCCCTGCTCGCCGCCTGCCTCGAGCACGTGGCCGCCCACGGGGGCGGCGAGGTCTGGTGCAACGCCCGGGCCGGAGCGCTGGGCTTCTACTCGGCCGCCGGCTTCCACGTCGAGGGTGAGGAGTTCGAGATCCCCGGCATCGGCCTTCACCGGGTGATGCGCCGGCACGTGGCCCGCGCCCTCTAGTCGCCGCGAACCAGATCTCGATGGTGTGGGGCCGGCCCGTCCGCCGTCCCGTGGTCGTCAGATAGCAGAAGGGTTGGTCGTCGATGGACCCGACCCTACGGCCGCTAGCCTCGGCCGGCGTGGAGGACACCCAGGTCGTCGAGGCGTTCGTGAACGAGGGGGCCACGCGGGCGTTCGGCCCCACCCTCCATGTCGAGGGCGACTACCTCTTCTTCGACGGCTGGTGGCAGACCGCCATCCGGATCTCTCCTCGCACCTTCGCCGTGCGCAGCGAGGAGCCCCCGGAGGAGACCGACGTGGCCGCCAAGGTCGGTGCCGCGCTGACGGCCCGGGGCCTGCAGGACCTCGGCACCGACTTCCCCATCATCGGCGCCATCACCTACTCGGAGATCGCCCTGCCGCCGGTCGCCTGGTCGGTGTGGGCCCCCGACGAGGAGACGGGCACGGCCGAGCTCAACGAGCGGGCGGGCCGCGATGCCTTCCTGGGCGACGAGACGTCGCCGGTGCCCGTCGACGCCGACTACGGCGCCGAGCTGGGCGGCGCCCGTCGTCTTTCCGGCCTGCCGCCGTCGCTGGTCCTCACCCTGGGGGTCGACGCCGCCACCACCGAGGACCTGGCCGCGGTGCTGCCCGAGTGCCGGTTCGAGTCGAGGGCTCTCGGGGCGGTGACGCCCGAGGTGTGCGGGTCGCTCCTCCCGACGCTCATGCTGATCGACGCCACCGCCCAGTCGGGGCGGGACTTCATCATGGAGATGCGCGCCGCGGCGTGCGGGCGGGTCGTCCCCGTGGTCGCCCTCACCGGCGACGAGTCGGTGCCGCTCGGCGCCGACACGGCGGTCGACGCCACCACTCCGCCCCTGACCTGGGTGCAGAAGATCCGGGCGCTGCTGCCTTAGGGCCCAGCCCTCACGGGCCGATGTCGGTGGCGCGGACGTCGGGTCGGGCCCGCACCCGCAGCGCCTTGTTGAGGGCGGAGAGGAACGCCCGGGCGGAGGCCTCCACCACGTCGGTCGACACCCCCCGGCCCGACACCCTGACGCCGTCCGCTTCGAGCTGGACGATCACGTCGCCCAGGGCGTCGACCCCGCCGGTGACGGCGGAGACGTTGAAGCCCGTCAGGACGGCGTCGACACCCGTGGCCGACTTGATGGCCTGGCAGGCGGCGTCGATCATGCCGTCGCCCTCGGCCGAGGCCTCCAGCTTGTCACCCTCGCGGGTGAGGACCACCCGGGCGTGGGGCACGCCCACCGTGCCGCCCACGACCTCGAGCGCCTCCAGGCCGAACTCCCGCTCGACGCTGGTGCCCAGCTCCTCGGCGACGATGGCCTCCAGGTCGGCGTCGGTGATCTGCACCTTGCGGTCGGCCAGCTCCTTGAAGCGGAGGAAGGCAGCGTTGAGGGCGTCACCCGTGACGTGCAACCCCATGCGGGCCAGCGTGTCGCTGAAGGCGTGGCGGCCCGAGTGCTTGCCCAGCACGATCTGGCTGCCCACCTGGCCGACGGTGCTGGCGTCGATGATCTCGTAGGTCGAGCGGTCGGCAAGCACCCCGTGCTGGTGGATGCCCGACGCGTGGGCGAAGGCGTTGCGGCCCACGACGGCCTTGTTGTACTGCACCGGGTAGCCGGTGAGGCGGCTGACGAGCCGGCTCGTGCGGGCCAGCTCCTCGGTGCGCACGTTGGTGTCCAGCCCGTCGAACTGGTCGGGACGGATCTTGAGGGCCATGACGATCTCCTCGAGGGCGGCGTTGCCGGCCCGCTCCCCGATGCCGTTCACGCACACCTCCACCTGCCGGGCCCCCGCCTGCACGCCGGCGAGGGAGTTGGCCGTGGCCAGGCCCAGGTCGTTGTGGCAGTGGGTCGAGGTGATGTAGTCGCCCTTGGTCTCCCGGCGGACGTACTGGATGAGGGCCCCGAAGTCCCACGGGATGCCGTAGCCGACCGTGTCGGGGATGTTGAGGGTGGTGGCGCCGGCGTCGACGGCCGCCTGGAGCACCTCCAGCATGAAGTCGAGCGGCGTGCGGGTGGCGTCCTGGGGGCTGAACTCGACGTCGCCGGTGTGCTCGCGGGCCCGGGCGACGCCGACGCGGGTGGCCTCGACCACCTGGGCCGGCGTCATCCGCAGCATGTGCTCCATGTGGTTGGGGCTGGTGGAGATGAACACGTGGATGCGGGCCCGCTCGGCATCGCGGAGCGCCTCCCAGCAGCGGTCGACGTCGGCGACGTGGGTCCGCGAGAGACCGGCGATGACCGGGCCCCTGACGGTGCGGGCGATGGCCTGGACGGCCTCGAAGTCGCCCTGGCTGGCCACCGGGAACCCGGCCTCCACGTAGTCGACGCCGAGACGGGCCAGCTGCTCGGCGATCTCGAGCTTCTCGCCCGCGTCGAGGGAGATGCCCGGCGACTGCTCGCCGTCGCGCAGGGTGGTGTCGAAGATGATCAGCCGGTCGCCGCTGGGGGCGGGGTCGGTTCCGGTCATCCGGGGCCTCCGTCGTCGTGTGCGTCGGGTTCGGGGAAACAAAAAACCTCTCGGCCCGGGGGCACGAGAGGCGGGGCGAGCACCGCAGGGGGCGCTCGCCGCTAGGTAAGGAGCAGGCTGGTGGCCAGCAGAATCGCGGTCATCGCCGTTCGATGGTGGCAGTTCCCCCGATCCCCGTCAAGTAGTCTGAGCCCGTTCCAGCGCTCCGGGGGGTGTCGTGGTCCGTCGCTCATTGCGCATCGGGATACGACTGGGCGTCCTCGCCGGCCTGGCGTTCGCCCTCTTCAAGATCGTGCAGGCCCGGCGCCCGGCAC